>JAYVHZ010000175.1:0-9071 GCA_043770645.1 Undibacterium sp.
CCCTCATCCCCGACCCTTCTCCCGCTTGCGGGAGAAGGGGGAATTACATCAAATCCGCATCGGCATCACTACGTATTTGAAATCACCATTCTCAGGAATCGTGATCAGGGCTGACGAATTGGAATCACCCAAGGCGACATTGATTTGATCGACTTTGAGGTTGTTCAATACATCTAGCAAATACGTGACGTTAAAGCCGATATCGACGCTGTCTCCGCCGTAATCGATTTCGATTTCTTCAACCGCTTCTTCTTGATCCGCATTGGTGGACAAGACGCGCATTAAACCTGGTTCGATCACACAACGTACACCTTTGAATTTGTCGGATGTCATAATCGCGACGCGTTGCAAAGAGCGCAGGAGTTTTTCACGGCTTAAGGTGAAATTGTTTTTGTAACCTTTAGGAATCACGCGATTGAAGTCAGGGAATTTGCCTTCGACCAATTTGGAAATCAATTCGATATCCGCAAACGTCAATTTAACTTGGTTGTTAGCGATGTCGATTTGGACTGGTTCGTCTTTATCTTCCAACAAGCGTTGCAATTCCAAAATCGTTTTGCGTGGAATGATGACTTCTTGACGTGCGAATTCTTGTTCGACTTCCACTTGCGCATAGGCCAAACGGTGACCGTCTGTCGCGACCGCAATCACGTTTTTACCATCAACGACTAATAACAAGCCATTCAGGTAGTAACGAATATCTTGCTGCGCCATGGAGAAATGCACCATGTTGAACAAATGCTTCAACGCTTTTTGCGGCAGGCTGACGCTGGCATTGAAATGCTCAGCTTGCGCAACCGTTGGGAATTCTTCCGCAGCCAATGTCTGCAAAGAGAAGCGTGACTTGCCAGACTGCACGGTCATCTTTTTGTTATCGAGCTTCAGCGTGACGTCGTTGTCATCTGGCAGCGCGCGCAAGATGTCGAGCAACTTACGTGCTGCAACTGTGGTTGCGGTGACTTCGCCACCTGAGCCGATTTCTGCGTGCGTAGTGATTTGCACTTCGATGTCCGTCGATAAGAAGGAAACTTTTTCGCCGTCTTTACGGATGAGGATATTGGCCAGAATCGGCAATGTGTGCCGACGCTCGACAATACCACTCACGATTTGCAGGGGCCGTAATAGGGTATCCCTGTGAGTTTTTACCAATTGCATTTTTATATCCTCACTAATGAATTCAATGTTAAAGGATGCTGCATCTATCGCAACTCATTACTTCTTGCATTGGGAGGACTTGCGAAAAACTGCCCATTGTTGGTGTGGCCAATTTTACGTAAATCCTACGCCGGTCTTTACTGCTGATTACTACTTACTTCTGTCTTTACCCCCTTCTCCCGCTAGCGGGAGAAGGGTTGGGGATGAGGGTGTTTCAGAATCCAATATAGGTATTGCTTAGCTTTAAAAAGTTGGTCTTTCACGACAAAAGACCAAAAAACTTTTTCGTTTCTGAACTCCCCTCACCCTAGCCCTCTCCCGCATGCGGGAGAGGGGATACTCAAGTTGCCAACTATCCCTTCAAAGTCTGTTCCAACACATGAATCTCATGGTTACACTCAGGACTCTTAGCGCGATCCGCCGTGATCTTGCGTACCGCATGCAAAACCGTGGTGTGATCGCGTCCGCCAAATAATTCACCGATCTCCGGCAAACTCTTTTGCGTCAATTCTTTCGCTAAATACATCGCAATCTGACGTGGTCTAGCGATATTCGCTGGCCTACGTTTTGAATACATATCGGCGACTTTGATGTTGAAAAAGTCGGCGACGGTCTTCTGAATATTTTCTACTGAGATCTGGCGGTTTTGTACTGACAACAAATCTTTGAGCGCTTCCTTCACCACATCAATCGTGATGTCTTTGCCGTGGAAACGTGAGTACGCCAAGATCTTACGCAAAGCACCTTCGAGTTCACGCACATTCGAGCGCAAATGTTTGGCGACGAAGAAGGCCACGTCATCGGAGAAGTTGACGCCTTCCGTATACGCTTTTTTCAGCAAAATCGCGACGCGCATTTCGAGTTCTGGTGGCTCTATCGCTACCGTCAAACCGGAATCAAAACGTGAAATCAAACGATCATCCATACCCGTGATTTCTTTCGGATAGGTATCGCTGGTGATAATGATTTGCTTTTTCGCGGCGATCAAGGCTTCAAACGCGTAGAAAAATTCTTCCTGCGTACGGCTCTTGCCACCGAAGAATTGAATATCATCGATCAGCAACAAATCGAGGGAATGGTAGTAGCGTTTGAATTCGTCAAAGCCTTTGCGTTGATAGGCTGTGACCACGTCGCGCACATATTGTTCGGCGTGGATATAACGGATTTTCGCATTCGGTTTGTCGTGCAAAATCTGATTGCCAATCGCGTGGATCAAATGCGTTTTACCTAGACCAACACCGCCATATAAAAACAGCGGGTTGTACGATACTCCAGGATTATTCGCTACTTGTATCGCAGCTGCGCGCGCGAGTTGATTCGCTTTACCCGTCACAAAACTGTCAAAAGTCAGATCGAAATTAATTCGCGCATTATCGCGTCGTGGTGCTGTCTCTACTGGTGGTTCAATCGGGATGCCGTCGGCCTGCCCGATTTGTGATGTTCGTTGTCCGTGATCTGCGCCATTGCCTTGTCCGGCGTTGCTTGGTGCGGTCGTGGTGGAAATTGGTTTTTTACCTGCACGTGGATCGATGATGAATTCGACATCGACGGTATCATCCCAAAATTGCGCAGCAAATTCGGTGATGCGACCGGCGAATTGGGCTTTGACCCAATCTAACTTAAAGCGATTAGGCGCACCAATGCGTAGGCGACCATCTTCAAAGTCAACCATCGTTAACGGCTTAATCCAAGCACTAAATTGCTGAGGCGTGAGCTCCTGTTCAAGTTGTGAAGAGCAGGCTTGCCAGAAATTTTCCATGAATCGCTTTACTGTTTACTTACTACTTAGGTTTTTATTCTTTTCAAAACCGACACGCATTTGGCTTGTCGATTCCACTTTTACTTGTGAGCTGCTTATGCATCGCCACGTAGCTTCATCTCATTCCCTCTGCAGCATTTGCTAGTGGCTAATGGACAGCTAATTATAGCTGAGCAATTTGCCGTTTCTATCGCAAACGCTCTATTCACTCGGCTTATTAAAACCGTTTGCACAGGAAATAAATAGTGAAATTTGGCTTACGAGAGGCAATGCCAAAGCACGACTTCAGACCTCGCTATTCTACCCTCCACGGGCAGAGTTATCCACAGGCAAGGTGAAATTTCTTTTCATTAACAGTTCCGAAAAACGAAGAAAAGCGGTCAAACAGATTGACAGCAACTTCCGAAATAGTGTCTAATTACGGGTTCCCTACCCTGTTTTGTTAGATGTGTGCTTTTCGTTGCATTGACGCTATCTTGATAGTTTGTTGATGTTCAGAGCGAAGCCGCAAGATGAAACCAAGCATGAGCAGCGGTTTTGGGGCAGTAATCGTGTGAATAGCGTGTTGCTATTGTTTATATAGTGCTTCTCCATAACGGGGCATCATCAAAGCAACGGCGCAATGCACTATTACCCGTAATTCCGATTTATTTTTTGCTCAAATAGTGAGATCAACATGAAACGTACTTATCAACCTTCCGTAGTCCGTCGTAAGCGCACTCACGGTTTCCGCGCTCGTATGGCAACACGTGGCGGCCGCGCAGTTTTGAACGCACGCCGTGCTAAAGGCCGTAAGCGCCTCGCAGCTTAATCGCATCTTTAAAAATCCAATTCTAGGGCGCATTGTTTCGTTGCTTGTCCTCGCAATACTTTTGTATTGCTGCGGGAAGCGCCTCACACTGCATCCCTATAATTGAATTTCTAAAGCGCGCTTGGGTTTGGTGCTTAAAGTTAATTTCTAGCGCCTCGTCAATTTAGTTTGTTCAATAGGCTGAAATTTTTATTGTGACTAATTTGACTACAAATCCTGACCTAGCTCAAAAACAGTTGTCCGGCGGTGGTTTTGCGCGGGAGCGACGAATTCTTAAAGCGGATGAATTTTCATCCGCTTTTCGTTTTCGTCCTGTGCAAAAAACGGTGCATTTTGTATTATATGCGCGCGCTAATGAGTTGCCGCATGCACGCCTTGGCGTGGTTGCGGCAAAACGTTTCGCACCGCGCGCTGCTACGCGCAATATGATCAAGCGTGTCACACGTGAGATTTTTCGACAGTCTGAACTGATGAATGTGGATTGCATTGTGCGCTTATCTAAGCCAGTCAATAGCAAAGCCGGTCCTGCCACCAATGCGCAATTAAAGCGTGCTTTGCGGGACGAAGTTCTACGTCTGTTCGTTTCACAAAAAGCTTCAATCAAGCCTGCTAGTCCTCCCCCCAATTTAATCACCTCGGGCACGCCATGAAAAAGCTGCTGCTGCTGATACTGCGTGGATACAAGCTCGCAATTAGTCCTATGCTTGGACAAAATTGTCGCTTTTATCCAAGTTGTTCAGAGTATGCAGCCGATGCTATTCGTGAATATGGTGCCGCCAAAGGTTCGCTGATGGCATGCAAGCGTGTTTGCAAGTGTCATCCGTGGCATCCCGGTGGGATTGATTTGGTGCCGCCGAAGTCAGGTGAACATTCTGTTGGTGGTGGGGATGAAAAATCAAGAGATGCCCCCATCTCAAGCCGCAGTCAACCTAATTAACTTTTTCGATTTTTAATACATACACAAGTGGATAAAATGGATATAAAGCGTACCGTCCTCTGGGTTATTTTCGCGATGTCACTGTTACTCCTATGGGATAACTGGATGCGTCACAATGGAAAGCAATCCATGTTTTCTCCAGCGCCTACTTCGCAACAAGCGAAGAGCGCGAGCGCGTCAGCTTCTGCTGGTGCATCTGCGTCGGCAACTGCCGCTTCGGCTGCGGCGGTGGCAGGCACCAGTGCTGCACCAGCTGAAATCAAGAGCGAGACTATTACGATCACAACGGATGTCGTGAAAGCGGAGATCGACACCATTGGTGGTGAAATCAAGCGTTTAGAACTGTTGAAGTATGCTGATAGTGACGACGCAAAAAAGAATGTGGTGTTGTTCGATCAACGCGGCGATCAGATTCGTAAAGAAGAAACTGATTTTTTTGGTTACTTTAAGCGCACAAAAGATATCGTAGTGCCAGCACGTATTTATAAAGCGCAAACGGGTTTGCTTGGTGGCAATTTCCCAAATCACAAATCCGGTTTCGTGGCACAGCCAGGTAATCGTACTTTAGGTGATGCGAAGGAACTCAATTTAGTATTGGTTTCTGAGCAAAACGGCGTGAAATTAACCAAGACTTATACCTTCAAAAAAGGTGAATACTTAATCGATGTGAAACATGCAGTAACAAATAATTCTGCTGCACCGATTGCACCGTCTTTGTACATGCAATTGATTCACGATGGCACGAAGCCAACTGGCGGCAGTATGTTCACTGGCAATGTCGAATTTTATGCGCCGGCTGTCTATACCGATGCTGAGAAGTTCCGTAAATTGGATTTCGAAAAAATTGAATCTGGTAAAGAAGTTCTCTCAAGCAAAGCGAATGATGGTTGGGTTTCTGTGATTCAGCATTTCTTTGTGTCTGCATTTATTCCTCAAGATAAAGTTGCGCGTGAAGTGTTCACGAAAAAAGTGGATACCAACTTATATGCGGTTGGTAGCATTTTGGCACTCGGTAATGTCGCTCCCGGTGCGACTGCGACCATGGATTCACGTTTGTATTCTGGCCCACAGGAATCCGCAGTATTGGAAAAGATCGCACCAGGTTTAGATTTGGTGAAAGACTATTGGTACTTCGCGATGATTGCGCAACCGATGTTCTGGATCATGGAATTCATGCACAAATTCCTCGGCAACTGGGGTTGGACTATTGTTGCTTTCACGATTGCAATCAAGCTTGCGCTGTTCCCACTATCTGCTGCTGGTTATCGCAGTATGGCGAAGATGAAACTGGTGACGCCAAAAATGACGGCCTTGAAAGAAAAATACAAGAACGAACCACAAAAGTTAAATGTGGCGATGATGGAATTGTATAAAACCGAGAAAATCAATCCGCTTGGTGGTTGCTTGCCGATCTTGATTCAAATGCCGATTTTCTTGGCCTTGTATTGGGTGTTGCAAGCTTCCGTCGAGATGCGCGGTGCACCTTGGATAGGCTGGATTACCGATTTGAGCAAGCCAGATCCATATTGGGTTTTGCCAATCTTGTACGCGATTTCCATGTATATCACGACCAAATTGAGCCCAGCACCAGCTGATCCGATTCAGGCGAAAATGATGTTGTTTATGCCTTTATTGTTCTCCGTGATGTTCGTTTTCTTCCCATCCGGTTTGGTATTGTATTGGGTAGTCAATAACATTTTATCCATTGGTCAACAGTGGGTTATTAACAATAAGATTGTGCCACCTGAACATCGCTAAGCGACACGTAAGTTAAGCAAAAAAAGCCCATGCTTCATGGGCTTTTTTCTTATTAGCAAGCCCTTTTTTGCTGCAGATCATGTCGTGTTTACGATACATCTGTCAGTATGCAAAGCAATGAAAATGTAACAGCTTTCTTGAAAGCAAGGATAAAATTTCTTCATGACACATACTTATGACAGCACGCCCATCGTCGCAATCGCCACCGCACCTGGTCGCGGCGGTATCGGTGTGGTTCGAATTTCTGGTAAAGATCTCAGTGAAATTGTGCGCGCATTGTTCGGCGACACTGTATTCAAGCCCCGTCACGCGACTTACTTGGATTTCACCCAAGCCGATGGCACGGTAATAGATCAAGGTTTAGCGATTTCGTTTAAGGCGCCGAATTCCTACACTGGTGAAGAGGTACTGGAGTTGCAAGGTCATGGTGGCCCTGTCGTGATGCAGATGTTATTGACGCGTTGTTTAGAAGCAGGCAAAGAACAAGGCTTGCGCTTAGCCGAACCGGGAGAATTCACACAACGCGCGTTCATGAACGACAAGCTCGATCTGGCGCAGGCCGAAGCGGTTGCAGATCTGATCGAAGCCTCAACTGAGGCGGCTGCGAAATCCGCTTCGCAATCGATGTCTGGTGCATTCTCCAAAGTGATCCATGCCCTGGTTGAAAAAGTCGTGCATCTGCGGATGTTGGTGGAAGCGACTTTGGATTTCCCTGAAGAAGAAATCGATTTCTTAGAAAAATCCGACGCACGTGGTCAACTTAGTGAAATCCAAAAATCGCTGCGTGCGGTTTTTGAACAAGCTGCGCAAGGAGCTTTATTGCGCGAAGGTTTAAACGTGGTATTGGCAGGACAACCGAATGTCGGTAAATCCTCGCTATTAAATGCCTTGGCGGGCGATGACATTGCGATCGTCACACCGATTGCTGGTACCACGCGCGATAAAGTCACAGAGACGATCCACATCGAAGGAATTCCTCTCAATATTATTGATACCGCTGGCATTCGTCACGATCATGATGAACCAGAGTTTGGTGAGGTCGCCGATAAGATTGATGCCGTCGAACGTATCGGTATCGAGCGTACTTGGAACGAAGTGCAAAAAGCCGATGTGATTTTGCATTTGCTCGATGCGAGTCGTGGACCTACCCGCGCAGATGAAGACATTGCAGCGCGCTTCCCTAGTGAAGTGCCTGTGATTTGTGTTTGGACTAAGATCGACATTTCTGGGCATCACGCGAGTGTTGATACGGTCGGTGATTTAACCCAAGTGTATTTGTCAGCACAAGAGCATTTGGGTATGGATTTATTGCGTCATGAATTATTGCGTATCGCAGGCTGGCAGCAGACTGGTGAGTCGCTGTACTTGGCGCGCGAGCGTCATTTGATTGCGCTAAAACATGCGCATGAACATCTAGAACAAGCCGCATCTTTTGCCGCGCAAAATGATCAATCACTTGATTTGTTTGCAGAAGAATTACGCTTGACCCAAGATCGCTTAAATAGCATCACGGGTGAGTTCACTTCTGATGATTTGCTAGGTGTGATTTTCTCGCGCTTCTGTATTGGAAAATAACCCAAGTTCAAAGCAAAATTTTAGGATGAGCAAATGCGTTCTCGCTTTCTCCGTCTTTTACTGTTAGTCAGTATGGTCAGCCTTCCATTGGCGGGACAGGCTGACGAATTAAGGGTGAGCTTCAATACCGATAAACCACCGTTTGCGTTTACCGATCAGGCCGGCAATATTACCGGCATTGAAGTCGAGGTCATGAAAGAAGCCTTAAAGCGAGTTGGACACAGCATCAAAGCGATGAGCGTTTCCAAAGCCCGTCTACTTGCGTCGTTAACACATGACGAAGCCGATGTGGCTGCGTCGGTACAGGGCATCGACGGTGATAATTTGTTTTATACCGATAACTTTGTGCAATACCAAAACTACGCCATCAGCCGTAAAACGAGTAACTTAATCATTGAAAAAATTGACGATCTCGACAAATACCATTTTGTGATTTGGCAGCGCGGTTGGGCAGATCTGGGGAGTGAGTTTGAAAAGAAATACAAACCCGATAGCCACGGTCATTTCCGCAATAACTATTTTCAAGGTAGCACCCAAGAGGCGCAAACCCGCATCTTCTTTGCCAAACGCGTTGATGTCATTGTGATTGATATGACGATCTTTCAATGGTATCGCGCAATTTTAGGGAAAGCCGGTATTGCCGTAAATGATGACTTGGTCTATCACGACATATTCAAAACAACGACTGGCTTTGCCGCCGCATTCAAGAACAAGCTCTTGCGCGACCAATTCAATATCGCACTCAAGAATATGCGCGCCGACGGAAGTTACCAAAAAATCCTCAGCCGCTATCATTGATGCCCAAGGCATTCGCCTTGTTGTGCATTGAAGAGAGTTTGACGCATATCATCACGCTTATGATCACCCCAATCGTTTCCGACTATCGAAAACACGCAGGGCCACAACATTCAGCAAATCGTGTGTGATGAAGGTAATGCTGATCGAGATCATCTTGCGTCGACATCATGCTCCACCTGATGGATGTGCTGCACGGCTGTCACCCGGTGCTTGCTCGCGTTCATTCAGTCCGTAATCGCGAATGACCGAAGCGATACGCAGGCGGTAATCGGAAAAAA
>JAYVHZ010000176.1:0-5730 GCA_043770645.1 Undibacterium sp.
CTGCTGGCTCGGTGATTATCGGTATGCATCACGATCAAGACATTCGTAACATGGGTGGCTTGCGCAAATACATGAAAATTACTTGGATCACGTCGTTGCTTGGTTCCCTAGCATTGATTGGTACGCCGTTTTTCTCAGGTTTTTATTCCAAGGATTCAATTATCGAAGCAGTTATGTTGTCGCATCTGCCAGGCTCAGGTTTTGCGAAGTTCGCAGTCTTGGCGGGTGTATTCGTAACAGCTTTCTATTCTTTCCGTATGTACTTCTTGGTGTTCCACGGCAAAGAGAACTTTGGTCATGCTCATGATGCGCACGGTCACGACGATCATCATGACGATCACCATCATGGCTTGGCTCCTGGACAGAAACCGCATGAATCTCCTGCCGTGGTTTGGGTGCCTTTGGTGTTGTTGGCGATCCCGTCAGTGTTGATTGGTTTATATGCTGTTGAACCGATGCTTTATGGCGATTTCTTTAAAGGCGTGATCTTTATTGATGCCGCGGCCCATCCTGCAATGAGTGAGTTAAAAGAGCATTTCCATGGTTGGCAGGCGATGGGAGTTCATTCTTTGCAGACTGCACCGTTCTGGTTAGCTGTGGCTGGCGTTGCTTTGTCCTACTACTTTTACATGGTGAAGCCTTCAATTCCAACCATGATTAAGCAGAAATTTAGTGCCGTATATACTCTGCTCGACAATAAATACTACATGGATAAATTCAATGAAGTCGTGTTTGCTGGCGGTGCACGTTTATTAGGTGGCGGACTTTGGAATATCGGCGATAAAGGCTTGATCGATGGCTTGGTCGTGAATGGTAGTGCGAAGTTGGTCGGTTTGTTCTCCAAGTTAGTTCGCTTGGTCCAGACCGGTTTCATCTATCACTATGCGCTGGTGATGATTTTGGGTGTATTAGGCTTTTTGATTTATTTCATGCCTCTCCCGTTTGCTAAATAAGTGACCATAATAAGATAATCATGATGCTGTCAAACTCTCCATTATTAAGCCTGTCGATCTGGTTACCAATCGCATTTGGCGTTTTCGTATTAGCTTTTGGTCGCGATAAGAACCCTGGTTTAGTTCGTCTAATTGCCTTGGTTGGCTCACTGTTTAGCTTCGCGGTGACGATTCCTGTCGTGCAAGGATTCGATAACGCTGCACATGGTATGCAGTTTGTCGAACGCATGAATTGGATCGAGCGCTTTAACGCTTTTTATGCTTTAGGTGTCGACGGTATCTCCATGTGGTTGGTGCCATTGACAGCATTCATTACGGTGATCGTCGTGATAGCAGCTTGGGAAGTGATAGAGAAAAATGTCGCACAATACATGGGCGCATTCCTCATTTTATCAGGTCTGATGATCGGTGTTTTCTGTGCTACCGATGGATTGCTGTTCTACGTATTCTTTGAAGCGACTTTGATTCCTATGTACATCATTGTTGGTGTATGGGGTGGTCCAAATCGGGTTTATGCCGCGTTTAAGTTTTTCCTCTATACATTGCTTGGTTCTTTATTGACTTTAGTGGCGATTATTTATCTCTACTTCAAGTCAAATCAGTCTTTCGACATTTTGGCATGGCACCAATTGCCGTTGAGCCTGCATGAGCAAATTTTGTTGTTCGTTGCTTTCTTAATGGCATTTGCGGTGAAAGTGCCAATGTGGCCTGTACATACTTGGTTGCCAGATGCGCACGTTGAAGCACCAACTGGCGGCTCCGTGGTATTGGCAGCGATTATGTTGAAACTTGGCGCCTATGGTTTCTTGCGATTCTCTCTACCTATCGCGCCAGATGCTAGTCACTACTTGTCCGGCATGATGATTACCTTGTCCCTGATTGCGGTGATTTATATTGGCTTGGTGGCATTGGTACAAAAAGATATGAAGAAGCTGGTTGCTTATTCATCGATTGCGCACATGGGTTTCGTGACACTTGGCTTCTTCATGTTTAATGAATTAGCAGTTCAGGGCGCGATTGTACAAATGATTTCTCACGGCTTTATTTCCGCTGCGATGTTCTTGTGTATTGGCGTTTTGTATGACCGAGTACATTCACGCGAGATCGCTGATTACGGTGGGGTCGTCAACACCATGCCTAAGTTTGCGGCGCTGTTTGTCTTGTTCTCAATGGCAAATTGCGGCTTGCCAGCGACTTCAGGATTCGTTGGTGAATTCATGGTCATCATCGGTGCGGTTAAGTTTAATTTCTGGATCGGCATGTTGGCGGCAACTGCCTTAATCTTCGGTGCAGCCTATTCCTTGTGGATGGTAAAACGGGTGGTTTTCGGTGACATTACTCATGACCACGTTGCGAAACTGACTGATTTGAATACACGTGAATTCTTCATGTTGGGTGTATTAGCAATTGCTGTGATTGCGATGGGTGTCTATCCAGCGCCGTTCACCGATGCGATGCAAGTGTCCGTCGCTGATTTGTTGAAACACGTCGCAACATCCAAAATTGCACAATAGTCGTCATTAGAAATTAGAAATCAATCCTATGAACCTGATTCCACCATCACTTTATCCTGAAATATTTTTGCTACTGTCGATTTGCGCGATCTTGCTGATCGATATGTTTCTGCCTGACGACAAGCGAAATGTGACCTATGCACTGAGTCTAGTTGCTCTAGGTGTTTGTGGCGTGTTGACAATGAATGCGACTGCACCTAGCTCTGTCTACCTGAGCAATAATATGTTCGTGTCAGATGCGATGTCGAATTTGCTCAAGATGTTTAGTTATATTGCGGTGGGTGTGACGTTTATTTATGGTCGCCAATATGCGACCGACCGTGGCATGACAAACGGTTTGCTGGGTGGCGAATTTTATGTGATGGCATTGTTCGCATTACTTGGTCAAATGGTGATGATCTCAGCTAATAATCTATTGATTATCTACCTCGGTTTGGAATTAATGTCCTTAGCTTTGTACGCACTGGTGGCACTGCGTCGTGATCATACGGCGTCCACTGAAGCAGCGATGAAATATTTCGTGCTAGGTGCTTTAGCTTCTGGATTTTTGTTATACGGTATCTCCATGTTGTACGGCGCGACAGGCACATTGAATTTGAATGAAATGTCTAAAGTGGCGGCATCTGCAACAGCCAACAAAACTATCTTGGTATTTGGTATTGTTTTTCTGGTCGCTGGTTTGGCGTTTAAATTAGGCGTTGTGCCATTCCACATGTGGGTACCTGACGTGTATCAGGGTTCACCAACCGTTGTGACTTTGCTTTTGGGTGGTGCACCAAAATTGGCAGCGTTTGCCATCACCTTCCGTTTATTGGTGGAGGGACTGTTCCCGCAAGTGATCGATTGGCAGCAAATGTTGATGGTACTTGCTGTGATGTCGATGGCCATTGGTAACATCACTGCGATTGCACAAACCAACTTGAAGCGTATGTTGGCGTATTCAACGATATCGCAAATGGGCTTTATGTTGTTAGGCTTCTTGTCTGGCGTATCTAATGGCAACATCACTTTGGCGGGTGAGGCATATAGTGCTTCTATGTTCTACGCAATCACTTATGTGCTGACAACCTTGGGTACATTCGGCATTATTTTGCTGTTGTCCCGTGCTGGTTTCGAAGCGGAAAACATAACCGATCTCAAGGGCTTGAACAAACGTAGCAAGTGGTTCGCCTTTATTATGTTGTTGTTGATGTTCTCTCTAGCAGGTATCCCGCCATTGATGGGCTTCTATGCAAAATTGTCCGTCTTGAGTTCTGTTGTTGCAGCCGGTCAAGTCTGGTTGGCGGTATTGGCAGTGCTATTCTCTTTAATTGGCGCTTTCTACTACTTACGCATCGTTAAAGTGATGTACTTTGATGAACCAGTTGATACGACCCCTATCGTCGCGCACATGGATCTGAAAATTGTTCTGAGTGCGAATGGCTTAGTTGTATTGGCCTTGGGTATCATGCCTGGTTCTTTATTGCAAAGCTGTGTTGATGCAATCAAGAGCACCTTAGCATCCTAAGTTTTTACCATTCACATAAAAGAGAAGTGCTTTGAATACATCACTATCAAGCGGGCTTGTGATTATCGTGGCACTTCTTGCCGCTAGTCTCCCATTCTTTACTGAGCGCGTATTTGGTTTAGTACGATTAAGTTTTAAGAAGACTGTTTGGCTGCGATTATTAGAATTGATCGTCTTGTACTTTGTTGTCGGCGCTTTGGGATTTTTGCTTGAATCGAAGGCGGGCAACCGTTTTGATCAACGTTGGGAATTTTTTGCGATTACCGCGTGTTTGTTTCTCGTGTTCGCGTTCCCAGGTTTCGTGTATCGCTATTTACGTAAAAATTCTGACTGAAGAATTGACTAAGCATGAACATTCTTGATCTGGGTCCGGATCAAAATCCCCAACTAGCCGAAATTAAAGTTGATAGCCAACGTGTTTATCAAGGCAATTTTCTGCATGTAGAAAAAGATACAGTCAGACTCCCTGATGGCAATCTGGTCACACGTGAATACATCAAACACCCCGGTGCGGTTGTGATTCTCCCGCTGTTCGACGATGGTACAGTCTTGATGGAGCGCCAGTTTCGCTATCCACTCAATCAAGTATTTATAGAATTCCCCGCCGGAAAAATTGATCAAAACGAAGACTCTTTAGTTTGCGCAAAACGTGAGCTAAAAGAGGAAACTGGCTACACTGCCAGTGATTGGCAATTTCTTTGTACTATCCATAATGCGATTGCCTATGCTGATGAACATCTGGATATTTATCTTGCACGCGGCTTGACTGCAGGTGATGCAAAACTCGATGAAGAAGAGTTTTTAGAAACCTTCACGGCACCGGTCTCGGAGGTATTGGAATGGGTCAAGTCAGGAAAAATCACTGATGTTAAAACCGTCATCGGTGCATTTTGGTTGGACAAAATTCTTAAGCAAGAATGGGTATAGCAAACGAAAAATGATCGGCAATAGAGGCTCTGATAAAATAAAGCATAGTGAATAGTAAAGTATATCCCTATATAATTGAGCGTGGTTTAACATTGTCTGACATACTTTTTTCGCTATTTGGGTCGTATTTTTTTCTATTTTATCTAGATTGAATTTTGACTAGATTTTGGAAAGTAGAACTCGATTCATTCATTTGTTTCTATCTAGATACCTTCTTAGTAAACTAGTAAATGTTATCTGCAAACCTGCAAACTACCTTTAACTGGAGACGAAATATGATAAGTCGATTCGCAAATAAATTTCCTTTTCTACTAGTCCTCATCGGGGTTTTGGGAATCTTCGCAAATGTTCAAGAAATCCAAAAAGAGAAAGCATTTTCAAAGCATGCCCTGACCGCTCTCGCTGAGCCGGCTGGAAAAACGGATGCAGGTCAGCCTTATATAGGTGATTTGGTTTTTACTACAAGCTCAGGTCAAACAATGACGATACCGGCAGCGGAGGTACCATTACCTGTTCGTGAGAGCTTTCGTACGGCGAGTAATGCGCGTGTAGAATATTTGCCAGATGATCCTGTCACTTTGAGATTTCCTGAGTGGCATCAAAAACCACATCGAAAAGATATGGCCGTGCCAGCTTTGTTGTTAATTACTGGACTTTTAGCTATTTGGGTTTTGAGGAAAAGTCGAAGTTAACTGGACCATCATTTTTACTGTTCTCGGACGAGTTACTTCGTAAGCGAACAACGGCCCCACCTAGAACTAATTGATCAACTCAATTAAGCACGTAGTGGCAGTAATTCATCGATACGGCTGTTCGGATGGGTAGGTAG
>JAYVHZ010000177.1:0-2165 GCA_043770645.1 Undibacterium sp.
CTCCTGCCATTCATCTCGGAGCGAACAAAGTTTTGATAGTTGGGGCTGGTCGATTAACCGAACCCGCGCGCCAGAATTTTGAGTTAGCGACTTACCCAAGCTTAGCGCAAATCGCTGGGCATGCCATGTCGAGTATTTTTCTTGATAGCTTAGCGGTAGACATAGAAAGGCTGACGCGGATTAACAAAACATTATCGATGTTGCCACCCGATTTGTTGGAAAAGACCCCGTTGAAACCTGTCGACTTATTAGTGATTGCGCCTTCTGAGCGACTCGATGAGATCGCCAGTCGACATACCCAAAGTCTTCCTTTGCCAGTGCGAACTATGCTAGGCGGGATAGGTGCGACGGATGTGCGTGGCGCCGCATTGGCATCTTATTTGTTATTCGAATCGAGTTATACGCAAGAGTTGATCGCCTTAGGAATTAAAGATACTCTGGCAAAAAAAGAAGAGGTTATACATTTTTTTCAAGCGCAATCTGTCGTTAAGCGAGTGACGCCAAGGATGGAAGAAGTGGTGAGCTAGTTGGTCGTCTTTGATCAATCAGATGCGGCAAAGGTTTGCGATCTCGCAGACTTACGCTATGCTACTTTTCTCTTGAATCTTTAGATTTTATTTTTTTGAAGAAAATGGTTCCAATGAAGCTTTGTTTAAGATATTTTTTTGTGTTGATGACTTTGTGGCTGGGGCTAAATTCCAGTCTGCAGGCGCAAGTTGACGGCTATGTCAAACTCAATGACTTGCCCCCCGAAGCTCGTCATACCTTACAACTCATCAAACAAGGTGGTCCTTTTCCTTACGAAAAAGATGGTTCGGTATTTGGAAATTACGAAAAGATTTTACCTAAGAAGCAACGTGGCTATTATCGAGAGTACACGGTCAAGACGCCCTACGCCAGAAATCGAGGTGCTAGGCGCGTCGTGGCGGGCGGTGAGCCTGCATTAAATCGCGAGTTCTATTACACGGCCGATCATTACGCCAGTTTTAGACGAATTAAAGAGTAGTTTGCTGGTAAAAATGGGTGGGATACGAATGGGGAATTCCAAATCCCAAAACTTAAATGAGGATGAAATGAGTTTGTTAAGTACGGTTAGTCCGAATGCGGTGCAGTCAATCAGAGCATTTAGGAGCTTAGATTTACAGTTAGAGGCCACCGCAACTGGTCAACATTTTCTCTATGCCGATTGCAGTTCTACACAAGATAAATTGCAGGTGCTGAGCTGTGTCGCTGATGCTTTTGGCTTTCCTGCGCATTTTGGACACAATTTTGATGCTCTGTATGATTGTTTAACTGATTTGGTGCATAAATCTGGTCAGCAGAACGGATTTGTCATTGTGGTAGAACATTTGCCAAATACCGAACACTTTGACAAAGAGCTGCGCGAAACTTTGCTTGACGTATTTCGTGATGCCGCTGATTACTGGGCGAAAAAGAAAGTTGCATTTAGGGTTTTTTATTCGTTTGAATAGTTGATTTACTGATATGGGGAAAGCCTGATTTTAGTCAAATTCAGGCTTTTTGCTTGGGCTTAGACCTGGACAGAGGTACAATGCCGCAATGAAAAAAATCGTCATCCTTATTTCTGGACGCGGTAGCAATATGCAAGCGATCGTCCAAGCCTCACAATCCCAACAATGGCCAGCACAAATCGCAGCAGTAATCAGTAATAAACCTGATGCTGCTGGTTTGGCGTATGCTGCAAGTCAAGGCATTCCTACTATGGTGGTAGAAAGCAAAGCTTTCCCAAATCGAGAGAGTTTTGATGTTGCTTTACAGCAGGCGGTTGACAGTTTTCAAGCTGATTTGGTGGTGCTAGCAGGTTTTATGCGTATCTTAACGCCGCAATTTGTTCAGCATTATGAAAACCGCATTATGAATATTCACCCGTCCTTGTTGCCTAGCTTTGTTGGCTTGCATACGCATCAGCAAGCTTTGGATGCGGGAGTGAAATTTCATGGCGCTACTGTCCATTTTGTCACGGCAGAATTAGATCACGGCCCTATCATTGATCAGGCTTGTGTGCGCATTGAACATGCAGACACTGAAGACACACTGGCGCAGAAATTACTCGTCAAAGAACATCAAATTTATCCACGCGCCGTGCGTTTATTCGTTGAAGGCAAATTAGTGGTTGAAGGCAATCGCGTGATTGTTAATGGATC
>JAYVHZ010000178.1:0-2223 GCA_043770645.1 Undibacterium sp.
TCGCCACGACCAAAGGCAATCAGAGAGTGCGTTAATTGATATGCTTTGCCTAAAGCATTGTCTTCTTCGAACGGGTTCAAATACGCAAAAATCCGTTCACGCCTCCATGGCGACAATAAAATAACCGAGGTAAAAATACCGACCAAGGCCGCAGCGATTCCACCAAACCAAATACCATTGATACCGCCCAAAAACAAAATGCCCATTGCGATACAAACGATTACGCCGAACGCACCAAGATCTGGCTCCAATAAGAGCAACAATCCTAAGACCGCTACCGTAATCATCATCGGCAAAAAGCCTTTGGTGAGTTTATGCATGTACTCTTGCTTACGCACGGTATAGTCTGCCGCATACAAAACCATAAACAACTTCATCATTTCTGACGGCTGTATATTGAAAGCCTTAAAGGAAATCCAACGTTTCGCGCCATTGACGCCTTTGCCTATGCCTGGTACCAACACCAAGACCAGCAAGATCAAAGTGGCAATAAACAAATACGGTGCCAGTTTTTGCCAGTCTTCAATACGCAAACGAAAAATAATGAAACTCGCCAGGATCGACACAGTCACAAAAATCGCCTGACGAATCAAAAAATGATTATTTTTGTAGTTCGCATACTTTGGTGAATCCGGCAAAGAGATCGAAGCGGAATACACCATCACCATGCCAAATATCATCAAAATTAAAGTCACCCATACCAAGGCCTGGTCATACTCCATCATCTTTGAACGCTGCACAAAATGCGTTGTGGTCTGACTATTGCCAGACGAACGCCATGGGTTCAAATTGAGGAGCAGCTGTTTCATCAGCAAACTTCTCCACGACTTAATGCAATCTCACGTACCGCGTCGATAAACACTTGTGCACGATGTGCATAATTTTTAAACATATCCAAGCTGGCACAAGCTGGTGACAATAAGACGATGTCCCCGTCTTGCGCTATGTCGCCAGCCTTTGCCACTGCGTCTTCCAAACTAGAGAAGCTTTGCATCTCGACCGCAGTCACATTCAGAGCAGACTGAATTTCAGCGGCATCTTTGCCGATCAATAAGACAGATTTAACGTAGCGTGAAACTGGCGACGCAAGTGGACTAAAATCTTGACCTTTACCATCACCACCTGCAATCAAAATAATTCTTGGACTCGTACCGCCACTCTCCTCGCCTAAGCCTTTTAACGCCGCAACTGTTGCACCAACATTGGTACCTTTACTGTCGTCAAAATAATCCACACCAGAGATTGTCGTCACCAATTCAACGCGATGCGGTTCACCTTTGTATTCACGCAAGGCATGCAGCAATGGTGCTAGCGGCAGACCGATACCACGACATAAAGCCAAAGCTGCGAGTGCATTACTTGCATTGTGCTGACCGCGAATCTTGAGCGCATCAGCTGGCATCAGTCGGGTAATGGTCAAGGAAACTTCCTGCACTTCTTTTTTACGTTTGCGAGATGTAGCTTGTTCATCTTCATCAGCATTCGCTACCGCAAGCCAAGTCATACCTTGATCATGCAATAAGCCAAATTCAGCATCGTGCTGCGGTGCTGTACATGAAAAACTAAGGAAATGGGAATTGGGACGCTGCATTGCCATGACTTGTGCATCATCACGATTGAGAACTTGCAAAGTTGTCGCGCCAAAGATCTTGGCTTTATCGGCGCAATAATTCTTCATATCGCCATGCCAATCCAGATGATCTTGTGTCACGTTGAGCACAGTTGCGACATCAGGATTTAGACTGAGATTGGTATGCAACTGGAAGCTGGACAACTCCAACACCCAAACTTGCGGCAAGGATTCGCTGTCGATACATTCACATAAGACATCCAACATTGCGGGGCTAATGTTGCCAGCGACTTTGACACTAAGTCCGGCACGTGCGCACAGTTGACCTGTCAAACTGGTCACGGTCGTTTTGCCATTAGTCCCCGTAATCGCGATGACTTTTGGTGTGTAGTTATTTTGTTCTTTGAGTTCCGCTAAGGCTTGCGCGAACAATTCCAACTCGCCCCACACGGGAATATTTTTTTCTTGTGCTGCTTGAAGAATGATCTGCAATTCACCATCGGGGGCTAAACCAGGACTAACGACCACGATATCGACGCCATCAACATGTGCAGCCTGTAATTCACCACCAAAAAACTCAGCTTCTGGTGCAAGTTCTTTCAAAGCAGATAAACGATCTGGATTGCTACGCGTATCGACCACACGCAGGCGCG
>JAYVHZ010000179.1:0-14869 GCA_043770645.1 Undibacterium sp.
GGTATCTGTTCTACTTTAAGTTTTTCACCAGCGACAACTTTATATTGTTTGCCACCGGTTTTTATGACCGCGTACATGTGAAACCTCATCAAATAAATAATAGGGATTCCCGAGTGCCTTTACTGACAGTGATTAACATCGTCAACAAAAAATCAAGGGAACTGAGGATTATACATAGCTTGCTTGGCTGGGTCAAAGACTTTTGCGTAATTTTTCAGCAGTCGTCAGCAACACTACTCGAATTCATGCTTAAAAATCAAGGGATTAGGGTGTCGCCGTTTTCGACTCAGGCTTTGTTTGAAGCGTAAAGTCCACCTGCGCCTCGCCTTTACCATCACGTAATTGCTCGATTTCGGTCCAAATTTGGGCGCTGCGCCATTCAGGAGCGCCTAACTGCAAATCCCACAAGGCAATTCCCACACCCAGTTTTTTAGCTTCTTGCGGATGCGCTAAGATGCCAGAACCCAAACCGCCTTCACCCCAAGTTGGCATACCCATCACGATTTGGGCGGAGCAATAGCCCGCTTTTTCCCGTAAGCTAATTGCCAGCTATATTTAAAAATGGGAGCACCGCCCTCACAAACAGATTTCCCATCAGGCGAGAAACTTGTCGCACTACCCTCGTAAAGATCTTGATAGCCCATTTTATGGATCGCATCAACCTGCCCTCGCCAGTCACTCCACCAACGCATATTCGGGGGCATTGGCACAAGGGCTATGGAAACTATCGATAGCAAGCAATTTCTTTTGCGTCTTTAACTGCGCGCTCAAATTCCTTACAAACTGCGCATACGCCGCTCTATCCGCGTCAAAATCACCTTCTCCTTCGAGATCAAGATCGATCCCATCCAAGCGATATTGCTGCATAGTCGCAATCAGAGCAGCACTAAATTCTCGCGGATGATCATTAGCGGCGCGCTTTGCCCACTCCCAATCCCATTGATTGCGCACTTGCGAATTGTTATAAACGGTCAAAAGAACTTTGATCTTGCGTGCCTTAAGCTAGGCAATCACACGTTTAACTTCTTCGGCTTGCAAAAGCTTGCCGTTCTTATGTACAGGGGCAAATACCAAGCCCTTTCCATCAGAAGAGGGATTCCAAAACTGCAAACTTACCCTCGTTAACCCGGCAGCCAAATGGGGATTTTCCTGCAAAGCTTGCATAGACTTTTCAACGCCGTAAGCGGGAATCCAACCAACAACTTGCATTCTGGTCGCTTGCGCAGTAGCAGACAAGGTAAACAACAGAATGCAACAAGTATGTAAAAAAACCGGGCTCAAGCGCACAACATACGACTTCATAAAATTCATAGGGGATAGAGAACCGCGATATTGGGGCAATTCCAAAAAGAAACAATTGGTATTTTGCTTTAGGTATGCGATGGAGATCACCCATTTCACTTTCCAAACTAAGTGGGAACGCCATCAAAACAAATGCAAATTCCGCACTTTTTGTGCAGCGCCGCCTTGGCATCGTATAATCACGCTACATTTCAACTTTGCTTTTGCAGGATACGCCCTTGTCTGCCACGCCTAACCAAAACACGATCAATCAATTAATCGCCCCAGAAATGGATGCGGTCAACCTCGTCATCCGTCAACAATTACATTCAGATGTCGCACTGGTCAGCCAAATTTCTGAATACATTATTAATGCAGGTGGCAAACGCATCCGCCCAGTTTTGGTTTTATTGATGGCGAATGCATACGGTTATCAAGGAAAGCATCATTACGACTTAGCCGCAATTGTCGAATTTATTCACACCGCAACCTTGCTGCACGATGATGTGGTGGATGAGTCGTCGATGCGCCGTGGACGACAGACCGCGAATGCCTTATTCGGCAATGCGGCATCGGTATTGGTTGGTGATTTTTTGTATTCACGCGCCTTTCAGATGATGGTATCGATCAATAACATGCAGATTATGCAGATCTTGGCCGATGCAACCAATGTGATTGCCGAAGGCGAAGTCTTGCAACTATTGAATATGCATGATCCGGATGTGACAGAAGAGCGTTATCTCGAGGTGATACGCTGCAAAACAGCAAAACTATTTGAAGCTGCTGCCGAAATTGGCGCCTTGATAAGTGGTGCAAATCCTGAACAGATCGCGGCAGCTGGCGAATATGGTCGCTCTTTAGGCACGGCATTCCAACTGATTGATGATGTACTAGATTACTCCGGCAAAGCAGAAGAAATCGGCAAAAATGTGGGCGATGATCTGCGCGAAGGAAAGCCAACTTTGCCTTTAATTTATTTAATGAAGAATGGCACCGCAGATGAACGAGCACTAGTCAAAGCGTGTATCGAACAAGGTGACGAATCCCAATTTGATGCGATCTTGAGCGCGATTACCCAATCAGGAGCGCTCGACTACACTAAGACTGAAGCGGATAAAGCCGCGTTACGAGCTGAACATGCGATTCAAGATCTGCCAGCATCGGCCTTCAAGCAGGCTTTAATGGATTTGGCATTTTTAGCAGTCAATCGCAATCACTGATCATTCGTTAAGCTCGACCAGTATCTCGCAATGTTGGCGGCCTATTGCAAGTGGGCAAACGATTCTCAGGTGCGATTGATTAAAACGCATTTATCGTGTTTATGCGACAAGCACGCTAGCTTCCCGCATCTGCGCAATCTCTATCCTTCATTGATTTTTAAAGAAAAAGTTAGAAATTCGCCTCTCTTCCATATTAAATCTTAGCATTTGCAACAAAAAGACGACACCAGCCGGGGTGTAGGCCATGTATACGAAGTAATATCCCTGTTTACAAAAGTCTTACTTAGTTGCATCATCACAAAGCAAGCATCGATACCTCTTCTTAACATACAAAAACTATGTCAGCTGTCCCACCGAATTCTGCTACTACTCCACCTGCTTCGGGTCTGGCTCGTGCACTATTACAGGCAAGTTTACTTACACCTGCACAGCTTGATGCCGTTCAAAAAAAGGTACAAATTGACAAAAGCAATTTCTTAGATGGGTTACTACAGAATGGTGCGATCAATGCACGAGATTTAGCAACGTTTTGTTCTGAAACTTTTGGCTACCCACAACTCGACTTAAGCGTCTTTGATGAAGCGATGTTGCCAGAAAAAATCATTGATGCAAAAATGATGCAGGCGCAACGTGTGATTGTGCTGTCAAAAAAGGGAAATAAAGTATCGGTGGGAATTTCTGACCCCACCAATACCATTGTGATCGATCAGATCAAATTTCAAACTGGATTGAGTGTCGACATTGTCATTGTGCAACATGACTTATTGTACAAACTCATAGAAAAAATCAGCAAAACTTCGGAACAATCGATCACAGACTTAAGTGGTGATGATTTCGATATTGAGTTTAAAGAAGAAGACCTAAATTCTGGCGTTGCTGACGCGCAAGCGGCTGAAGTTGATGACGCACCTATCGTAAAGTTTTTGCAAAAAATGTTGGTCGATGCGATCAATTTGGGGGCGTCCGATCTCCATTTTGAACCATTTGAAAAGTTTTATCGTATACGTTTCAGGGTGGACGGCGAGCTACGCGAAATCGCTCAACCACCGCTCGCAATCAAAGACAAACTCGTTTCACGTATCAAAGTTATCTCAAAACTCGATATTTCTGAAAAACGCGTGCCGCAGGATGGTCGTATGAAACTCGTGCTATCTGCAAATCGAGCGATCGATTTCCGGGTCAGTACTCTACCGACCTTATTTGGCGAAAAAATCGTTATGCGTATTTTGGATGGCTCACAAGCGCAGATGGGTATTGATGCACTTGGTTATGATCCAGACCAAAAAGAAATATTGATGGATGCTATTCAACGTCCTTATGGGATGGTGTTAGTGACTGGCCCAACTGGCTCTGGTAAAACAGTGTCTCTATACACCTGCCTCAATGTTATAAACAAGCCTGGCATCAATATTTCCACAGCAGAAGACCCAGCTGAGATCAATTTACCAGGCGTCAATCAAGTCAACATCAATGACCGGGCTGGTTTAACTTTTCCCGTAGCATTGAAATCTTTCCTGCGTCAAGATCCAGACATCATCATGGTGGGTGAGATTCGCGACTTGGAAACAGCTGATATTGCGATCAAAGCAGCGCAAACTGGTCACATGGTCTTCTCGACCTTACATACTAACGATGCACCATCAACTCTGACTCGTCTGATGAACATGGGGGTAGCTCCATTTAATATCGCCTCGTCGGTAATTTTGATTACCGCACAGCGCTTGACCCGTCGACTATGTACTTGCAAAAAACCCGTCGAAATACTTGATGAAGTTTTGTTAGCAGCCGGCTTTTTGGAAGAAGAATTGGATGGTACTTGGAAGGCAAATGGTCCGGTTGGTTGCGAGCGATGTAACGGTTCTGGCTACAAGGGACGGGTTGGTATTTATCAAATTATGCCGATCACAGAAGCGATCGAAAAAATTATCTTAGCCAATGGAACAGCACTCGAGATACGCAAACAATCAGAATCTGAAGGAGTAAAGGGTTTGCGTCGCTCTGGATTACAAAAAGTACGTCAAGGCTTAACTAGTCTGGAAGAAGTTCTCGGCTGTACAAACGAATAACAATAAAAGGATTCGGAGATGGCAACGTCTGCAACTAAAGGTACCAAACCACCACAGATTAAAGAGCAGTTATACGCTTGGGAGGGTAAGGATAAACATGGCAAAAATGTCAAAGGCGAAACACGTGCCGGCGGTGAGGCAATCGTCAGCGCCACTTTGCGTCGCCAAGGGGTCATGGTCACAAAAATCAAGAAAAAGACTTATACCTCTGGCAAAAAAATTACCGACAAGGACATCACCCTTTTCACTCGCCAATTAGCTACCATGATGAAGGCCGGTGTACCACTCCTGCAATCGTTCGACATTGTTGGCAAAGGGCATGCCAATCCATCTGTTTCAAAACTTCTACTTGACATTCGCTCAGACATTGAAACTGGTACCAGTCTCAATCAGGCATTCCGCAAATACCCTTTGTATTTTGACCCTTTATTTTGCAATCTGGTCGGTGCTGGCGAACAAGCGGGTATTCTGGAAGACCTGTTAACACGTTTGGCGATTTACAAAGAAAAAACTCTAGGAATAAAAGCCAAAATTAAATCTGCCTTAACTTATCCGATCGCGATTCTATCCATTGCGTTTATCGTCACTGCCGTTATTATGATTTGGGTGGTGCCGGCGTTTAAAGAGGTTTTCAAAAGTTTTGGTGCAGATTTGCCGGCGCCGACTCTCTTCGTCATGGCGATTTCCGATTTTGTGGTGGCAAATTGGTATTTCATCTTTGGTGGTATTTTTGGCGCCTTTTATTTCTTCTTCCAATCTTGGCAACGCTCTCTTGAAATGCAACGTTTCATGGATAGACTCTTGCTACAAGCACCTATTTTTGGTGCAGTCATACGCAAAGCGACCATTGCTCGTTGGACCCGTACACTAGCCACCATGTTCGCCGCTGGTGTGCCCTTAGTTGAAGCACTAGATTCAGTCGGAGGTGCGTCAGGTAATGCGGTATACCTCGATGCCACTATTAAAATTCAAACTGAAGTCACCACTGGTACTAGCTTAACTGTCGCAATGCAAAATGCTGGCGTGTTCCCTAGCATGGTGACTCAAATGGTCGCGATTGGTGAAGAGTCTGGCGCCTTAGATGGCATGTTAGGAAAAGTTGCTGATTTCTATGAAGAAGAGGTCGATGAAGCGGTCGCCAACTTATCCTCCTTGATGGAACCGATGATCATGGCCATTTTGGGTGTCATCATTGGTGGCTTAGTTGTTGCGATGTACTTACCGATTTTCAAGTTGGGTGCGGTGGTTTAATGGTCGAACTATTCTTTTTTACTGCGCCAGAAAATCTGGCGAGTGCATTTTTTTTCGGCGTATTCGGGTTATTGATCGGTAGTTTTTTGAATGTCGTTATTCATCGGCTACCGATCATGATGCAAAGAGAATCGGATAATTATGTCGCCAGTGAATCTGGCAAAGAACCTGTACATACTTCACGTTACAACTTGATAGTCCCTCGTTCGGCTTGCCCCCACTGCGCGCATCAAATCAGTGCACTGGAAAATATTCCTATCATTAGCTATCTAATGATAGGAGGCAAATGTCGTGGGTGCAAAACACCAATTTCAAAACGCTACCCCATCATCGAAGCAATAACTGGTGTACTGAGTGGCTTCATGATTTGGCATTTCGGTAGCGGTGTTGCAGGCATGGGTGCGGTAGTCTTTGTTTGGTTTTTAGTTGCTATGACTTTCATTGATGCCGATACACAACTGCTACCAGACGATTTGACCTTACCACTGATGTGGATAGGATTATTACTTAACCTGCACGGCACATATACTTCAACTGAGAATGCCATAATTGGTGCTGTCGCTGGATATTTATCTTTATGGTCAGTGTATTGGGCGTTCAAGCTAATCACCGGCAAAGAAGGGATGGGCTATGGCGATTTCAAATTACTGGCTGCACTCGGTGCTTGGATGGGCTGGGGATTGTTGCCCTTAGTTATTTTATTGTCTTCTGCAGTGGGTGCCGTTATTGGAATTTCTATGATGGTGTTAGGTAAGCTTGGTAAAGGGAAGCCTATTCCGTTTGGTCCTTATCTGGCAATCGCTGGCCTGATCGCATTATTGTGGGGGCATCGTATCAATAGCGAGTATTTAGGCTTGTTTCAATGAAATGTCAGTCACTTCTTCAACAACGCGATTGAACACAAACTTTTTCAGTATTGGCTTAACTGGCGGCATCGGCAGTGGTAAAACCACAGTTGCGAATTTTTTTGCCGAACTGAGTGTCAGTGTCATTGATACAGATCTGATTGCCCATAGTTTGACAATGCCAGGTGGCGCCGCGATACCAGCGATACAGAACGAATTTGGCATTGGGTTTATAACACCCAATGGTGCGATGGATAGGCAAAAAATGCGTGAATACGTATTCAAAGATCCTGCTGCCAAACAGCGTTTAGAAATCATTTTGCATCCACAGATTCGTATAGCCTGTGAAGAGGCTGCACAAACTGCCCAAGGCCCGTATTTGATGTTTGCGGTACCCTTATTAATTGAATCCGGCAGTTGGAAACAAAGGGTGCAAAAGATCCTAGTGATCGATTGTGACGAAGAAACGCAAATTTCCCGCGTAATGCAGCGCAACCACTTCAGTCGAGAACAAGTGTTAGAAATTATGCGAACGCAAGTCACACGGGAGACACGTTTAAAACACGCGGACGACATCATTAGTTCACAACAAGATTTAAGTCACGTGAAGCAGCAAGTCGAACAACTGCATCAAAAATACCTAAAATTGTGCGTGCAGGCTTAAAGAAACGCACGCAATGTTTGTAATTTTCCTCAGCTTGGTTCAGAATCACGTGAAACTAATTGCACACCACATTAGCACCATATTTCCAGGGAATTTATTTTGATTGTTTACGAATACCCTTTCAACGAGCGTATTCGCACGTTATTGCGGTTAGAAGACCTGTACGAAAAATTTTCGTTTTTCTTGCACCAGTCTGATCCACTGCAACATCACGTCGCTATCGCCACTATATTTGAGATGCTCGAAGTGGCAGGTCGCGCTGACTTAAAATCCGACTTATTACAAGAGTTGGATAGGCAGAAAAATACTTTAATCGGCTTTAAATCGAATCCAAACGTGCAAGCTGACATGCTCGATCAAGTCATCAACGACGTTGAACGTGCCAGCGGTAATTTGATGGGATCGACCGGTAAAACTGGTCAGCATATTCGTGATAATGAATGGTTGATGAGCATCCGTGGTCGCACCATTATTCCGGGTGGCGCTTGCGAATTCGATTTACCAAGTTATCACGCTTGGAAAAAACTTCCTGCCGAAAAGCGCTTTAGTGATATTTCCACCTGGTTTGCTCCAATTGCGCCTCTGTTCGACGCGATTAACGTGGTCTTAAGACTACTGCGCGAATCCGGTGGCACCACCAAAGTGATCGCTCAAGCTGGTAGTTACCAGCAAATGTTACAAGGCAAGGTGTACCAACTTTTGCGGGTGTCGATCGAACAAAGTATAGGCGCAATTCCTGAGATTTCTGCGAATAAATACATGCTATGGATACGCATAATGTCGCAAGATGGGAATATGAAACCTAAGCCATTCGAAGGTGATGTGCCTTTTGATTTGACCCTGTGTAACTTCTGAACTACGTAACTTTTAATTTACCCAATTATGGCAACTGTCGTATCCTGCCCCACCTGCGCGGCGAAAGTCGTTTGGTCTCCCGAAAACGCATTTCGTCCATTTTGCTCAGATCGCTGCAAGCAAATCGATCTGGGCGCTTGGGCTGAAGAGAAATATACTATTCCAGCTGTCAACTTACCGGAAGATCCGGAAAATCCAGACTTAGGCAATCTGAACTAAAGACTAAAAGCGTTATTTTTTAGGTATTCCATGCTTACGCAATTTTGCGGCAATCATGGAGTGGGACGTGTCCAATCGTCCAGCCAATTTACGGCTCGATGGATAATCCTGATATAACTTGTTAAGCAACGCCGATTCAAATTGATTGACTGAGGCTTCCCAAGTCGCAGCTTCTTCAAACAGCACCGCTTCACCTTGCATAGAATCTTCCGCCCAATCGAGATCCGCTGCATCTAGCACACGTTGATCTGACATCGTGATCGCTCTAAAAACAACATTCTGCAATTGCCGCACATTCCCTGGCCAACGATTATTTAACATCGCCGCAGTCGCGGTCTGATTCAGGCGCGACACCGGTTTTTGCGCTTGAGTACAGGCGCGTTCGATAAAATGTCGCGCTAACAATAAGATATCATCAGAGCGTTCACGTAAAGGCGGCATTTCCAAGTGCAGCACATTTAAGCGATAAAACAAATCTTCACGGAAACTGCCTTCTTGAACCATTTTGCGCAAATTTCTATGGGTGGCACTAATGATACGAACATCAACTTGAATTTCCTTATCACCACCAATACGACGGAATTTCCCATCGTTTAAAAAACGCAGTAGTTTGGCTTGCAAGTACAAAGACATCTCCCCGACTTCGTCCAGAAACACGGTTCCACCGTCGGCCATCTCAAACAATCCCGGTTTACCTCCGCGATTCGCACCGGTAAAAGCACCCGCCATGTAACCGAACAACTCGCTCTCTGCCAGACTCTCAGGCAAGGCAGCGCAATTCAATTCCAAAAATGGTGCGTTACTCCGTGCGCTGACGCCATGGCAGGCTTGTGCCAATAATTCTTTGCCGGTGCCGGTTTCACCTGTAATCAACAGAGGTGCATCGACCACCGCTACCCTCGCCGCACGTTTTTTCAAGACACGGATTTGTTCCGAATCACCTATGATGGCTTCAAAACCACCGATCTCGGCACGTGAAATTGCGTGCAGACGTTCGCCTATGCGCTTCGGTGCGGTCAATGTGAGTAAGGCGCCGACCGCTTTACCATCGCTCGCGGTACCTGCTGATAGCGGCTCAAACACAGGCGTCACGTCCATCATGAAAGGCTCGCCATTCAACAGCACTTCGCGCGTTGGGGCGCAAAATTCGTTGGCGATCAATTCATGTTGAATCGTACTGTCTTGCAGCACTTGATAGAGAGATTTTTGACACAGTTCTTTTTCGCTACAGCGCGCCACTTCTGCGGCCGCGGCATTGGCAATCACGATACGCCCAAGCGCATCAATCGCCAGCACCGGATCTTCCATCACCGCCATAATCGTGTCGAGATTAAGGCTGCGACGCATGCCCGGCAATATATCGACGACTTCTATCGTGCCAACCCCAGCGACCTGATCACAATCGGCTTGCAAGCTAGCGAGCATGCTTTGTTTTAATTCGGGGATGTCGATGTAAATATTGGGCGGATCGACCTCGACCGCTTGCACGTTCAAGCCCTGACGCGCCAATACCGCGAGAATCTCGTGAGCGATACCGACTCTATCTTCAAAGGGAATATTGACGCGCATACTGTACTTGACCTTCTGAATTAAGAAATCAAAAACATCTTGCCGCACAGGCGCAGAGTACGCAGAGAAAATACACAAGTCACTCTGCGTTCTCTGCGCCTCTGCGGCTCAATGCTTATTAAATCGCAATCGGGCGATTCATGCTGCCATAACGATCCATGTACAAGCCTTCAGTCGAAATCGCTGGCTTCTTGCCCGAAATGAGATCAGCGAGGAATTGGCCTGATCCACAAGACATCGTCCATCCCAAAGTACCATGGCCGGTATTTAGGAATAAATTACGATAAGGCGTTGGGCCAACAATCGGCGTACCGTCGGGTGTCATTGGACGCAAGCCAGTCCAAAATTCTGCCTGACTGACATCACCACCATGCGGGAATAAATCGGTGACCGAATGCACCAAAGTCTTACGACGTGATTCACGCAAACGCAAATCGTAGCCCGTGATTTCAGCAGTTCCACCAACGCGGATGCGGTCACCCAGACGCGTGATCGCGACCTTGAAAGTCTCGTCCATCACTGTCGATTCCGGAGCGCCTGTGGCGTCGGTAATCGGCACCGTGATCGAATAACCTTTGATTGGATACACTGGAATTTTGATACCGAGTTCACGCAGCAGAATCGGAGAATAACTACCCAACGCCAATACAAATTTATCGGCGGTGAAATTACCTTTGGAAGTTTGCACGCTCTTGACCTGATCGCCTTCGGCAATGATGCGTTCTATGCTGACGCCATATTCAAACTTGACGCCTAAGCCTTCTGCCAATTTCGCCAGATTTTGCGTGAATTTAAAGCAGTCACCTGTTTCGTCACCTGGCAATCGCAAGGCGCCAACGAATTTTTCACGCACATTTTTCAATGCTGGTTCAACCCGCAAACATTCATCACCACTCAGGGTTTCATACGGTACGCCATAACGTTTGAGAATATCAATATCGGCTTGCGATCCATCGAGTTGCTGCTGATTGCGGAACAACTGCAAAGTCCCTTGAGTGCGCTCGTCATAGGAAATGCCCGTATCTTCACGCAATTGCTGCAAGACGTCGCGACTATACTGCGCCATGCGCAACATACGACCTTTATTGATTTCGTAACGCTTGCTTGTGCAGTTCATTAACATCTGAAACACCCAGCGCCACATCGCAGGATCGGTGCTTGGGCGAATTGCCAAAGGACTGTGTTCCATCATCAACCATTTAACCGCTTTCATCGGCACGCCAGGGCCAGCCCACGGTGCAGAATAACCAGGAGAGACTTCTCCTGCGTTCGCAAAACTGGTCTCTAAGGCAGCACCGCTTTGACGTTCAATCACCGTGACTTCATGTCCAGCTTTGGCGAGGTAATAGGCGGTGGAAGTACCGATGACGCCTGCTCCCAAGATGACTATTTTCATGTGTATGTTCCTGTATAAATTAATTGCGTGAATTCGGTAGTGGGATCAAGCGTCGATGTAGTGACGTTGGTAGCGCGGACCTAAGCTGGTCAAAATTTCATAACCGATGGTGCCAGCGCGTTTCGCGACTTGGTCAACGGTGTTATTGGGACAAATTAAATCCACCAAGGCACCCGGATATAAAAGCTGAGGATCGACGTGGCTGACGTTTAAGGTAATCGTATCCATGGACACATTACCCACCATAGGCACTTCGACGCCGGCGATATGCGCAACGCCGCAATTACTCAAACTGCGCAACCAACCATCGGCATAACCGACTGAAACGGTGGCAATCTTAGAAGGTTGAGTAGCGCGCCAAGTTTTGCTGTAGCCAACGCTCGCGCCCATCGGAATTTCACGCGTCTGAATAATCCGTCCTTGCAGCTGCACCACGGAATGCATAGGACTCGCCTGCCCCGCCACTGGGGCAACACCATACAAAGCCGCACCTGGACGCGCCAAATCAAAATGAAAGTCGGTTCCCAAAAAGATTCCTGAAGAATTTGAGAAGCTAGCTTTTAAGCCCGGATATTGTTGACGCAATTGTTCCAACAAATGTTGAAAGCCCTTTAACTGCATTTGATTCATAGGATCGAGTTGATCTTCGGCGCAGGCCAAATGACTCATCGCGTAACGAACATCGATGCCTTCAGTGATGCTGAAATCATTCAACCACGTGACCAACTCCGCCTGCGACAGTCCCATGCGGGCCATCCCTGTATCGATCTGGATCACAGCGGGTAAATTTTCTTGACGTGCGTGGGCTAGTTTACGCCATGCAGCGATTTGATCGAGACTGTTGAGAACAGGCGTGCAACCGTATTCGATAAACTCGGCTTCATAACCAACTGGTGAACCGTGCATGACATAAATCGCGACATCACGTGGAATGTGGGCGCGCAAACTAATCGCCTCTTCCAGCTGCGCAACAAACAAATGGCGGCAACCTTCATCCACCAAAGCTTTAGAAACGGGAATCGCACCCAAGCCATAAGCATCGGCTTTCACCGCCGCACCACAGGCCGCCTTACCCAATCGCCCTTGCAAATAACGGTAATTCGCACGCAATGCGCGCAAATCGATCGTAAGTAGCGCCCCTGCGCGCCCGGCTTCTTGCAGCATAGTCACCTCGAAAAATCATCAATTGCTGTGAATTAGCAATTGCCATGCCAAGTTTTTCAATCGCAGCACAAGCTGCAAAATCAAGGACTTAGCATTACACGCGATAATTTTAACAGAATAGACTGTATCGAAATAAATACAAGGGAAAAAACTAAGGTTTCAGAAAGAATCATCTTCTCGAATGAAGATTAGACAAATTAACTAATGTATCGAAAATAATACATGGTATTATTTTCGATACATCATTGAGAGTGATTGATTTCAAAAAAACTATACCCCCCACAAATCCCCATTCGGATTCGTACGCGGTGCGGTCAAACCAAAATGCTCATAAGCACTAGCCGTCGCAATACGCCCGCGTGGTGTGCGTTGTAGATAGCCTTGTTGAATCAGATACGGCTCCAATACATCTTCGATAGTATCGCGCTCTTCGCCGATGGCTGCGGCGACATTATCCAAACCGACGGGGCCACCGCCAAATTTGAACAAGATCGCTTCGAGCAATTTTCTGTCCATCAGATCAAAGCCAACGGCATCGACATCTAACATTTTCAACGCAGCATCTGCCATCGGTTTAGTGATTTCACCATTACCTTTGACTTGCACATAATCACGCACGCGGCGTAGTAAGCGATTGGCGATCCTGGGAGTGCCACGCGCACGTTTGGCGATTTCGAATGCGCCATCGTCATTAATCGGCACTTGTAGCAAAGATGCTGAACGAGTAACGATGCGACTCAACTCTTCTGATGTATAAAATTCTAAACGCGCCACAATACCAAAGCGATCGCGCAGTGGATTCGTTAGCATCCCAGCACGCGTTGTCGCACCAACCAAGGTGAATGGCTGTAAATCCAGTTTAACCGAGCGCGCTGCTGGGCCTTCACCGATCATAATGTCGATTTGGTAGTCTTCTAAAGCAGGATACAAAATCTCTTCCACCACCGGGGAGAGTCGATGAATTTCATCGATAAATAAAACATCATTGGCTTCGAGATTGGTCAACAAAGCAGCCAAGTCACCAGCACGCTCCAGTACTGGCCCAGAGGTCTGACGCAAATTCACGCCCATCTCGCGCGCAATAATGTGCGCCAAAGTTGTCTTGCCCAAGCCCGGTGGACCGAACAACAGCGTGTGATCGAGCGCTTCTTTACGCTGGCGCGCCGCACCGATAAAGATCTCAAGCTGATCGCGGATTTTTTCTTGCCCCACATATTCATCGAGCTGCTTAGGGCGCAAGGCACGTTCAATCGCTTCTTCATTTGGCGAAGTTGGTGTCGCCGCGATGATGCGCGTGTCAACGAGTTGCGAGGTGAGATTATCGGTTTGTATGCTCATAATTTTCTTTACTACATAAACTAGCGACCACAATATTCTTTTCATTTCATCGAGACTACACAACTTCTCGCGTCGCTCCTGCGAAGTCAGGAGCCCAGTGTCTTGAGGCTTGAACATCAAAAGACCTTAACGTCGCTAGATTCCCGCCTTCGCGGGAATGACAGCTCAAAAACCTATCTAGATTGATTCGAAACTAGCTCTTCGACAAAGCCTTCAGCGCCGCCTTAATACCATCGGATACACCAGAACCAGCTGGCACCAATTTCAAGGCAGCAAGTGCTTCTTTATCAGAATAACCAAGCGACAATAAGGCGTTCAAAATATCGGAACTATGATCGCCCGCAGCGGCAGCAACACCAGCAGATCCGAGATCAGCGCCCAGCTTGCCTTTGAGTTCCAATAACAAACGCTCAGCGGTTTTTTTGCCTATGCCTGGAACGCGCGTTAAGCGCCCGGCTTCTTGCAAGGTAATCGCCTGCGATAAATCGGCAACGGACATTCCCGACAAAATTGACAATGCAGTACGTGCACCAACGCCACTAATTTTTATTAACTGCTTGAAGGTCGTACGCTCTTCTGCTGTCCCGAAACCAAACAAGACATGCGCATCTTCACGAATCGCCAAATGCGTTAGCAAAGCCACCTTTTCACCGATAGCTGGCAAATTATAAAAAGTGCTCATAGGGACGTCGATTTCGTAGCCCACGCCTTGGCAATCAATCATGATTTGCGGTGGGTTCTTTTCGATAAGGGTTCCGGCGATGCGACCTATCATACTGGGCTTTCGTACTGTATAAATAAGCAGTGATAGTAAACTATTCTTGAAGTCTTGTGGTGGCGATGTTTACGTTGAATTATTGGTTTCAACTCTTGCAGCTGAATAGCCCAACTGAACCTTCACTGGTCGGGTGTGGCCCGACAGCCAATTACCTTTTTTGCTTCGCCAAAAAAGGTAATCCAAAAAAGGCGACCGTAGACTCGCCCCTTCGGGGTGCTTACGC
>JAYVHZ010000180.1:0-3698 GCA_043770645.1 Undibacterium sp.
TGCGCCTGCATCGACATTTAGTTTGTAATTTCTTTAAATTAAATCCGTCGTTTCGGTAGAAAAAATACTTATGCAAAATATGACTGCTCCCGAGTTGGCACAATGGTTAGCCGATTCTTCAAAAAAAGCACCATTTTTACTTGATGTTCGGGAACCTTGGGAGTATGAAACTTGTCATATTCCCGAGTCGCAGCTCATACCTATGCATACAGTGCCGTTGAAGTTTGAGCAGTTAGATCGTGAAGATACGATAATTTGTATTTGTCATCATGGTGGTCGCAGTATGCAAGTAGCACATTTCCTAGAGAGAAATGGCTTTGATCAAGTTGTTAATTTGACCGGTGGAGTACATGCGTGGGCATTGCAAGTTGATACTTCCATGCCTACATATTAAGAGTTGTTTTTAGTGGTGCTAAAGACCTCGGTGTTAGTGATTTGTCGTCGCCCTTGCTTAGATTTTCCGAAAAGGGATCAAGCGAGCGACTTTTAATTTTTCGGAGCATTTTATGCGTAAATCTATTATCGCGACTTTTATTGCGACTGCGTTTATTTCCTTCAACGCTGGAGCTAGCGATTTGCTACAAATTTATAAAGAAGCCCTAGTTAATGATGCACAATTTAGTAGCGCGCGTGCCGCTAAATTGGCAGGCCAAGAACGCTCTGTGCAGGGGCGTTCCAGCCTTTTGCCGAGTGTAGGCTTAAGTGCAGGTATTACAAAGACCCATTCAGAATTTGATCCTGATGTCGGCGCGACGACCACAAGCAATAGTACAGGTCGCTCGATGACTTTGTCCTTGAGTCAGTCCTTGTTCAACATGGCAACATGGGAAAACTATGAACAATCTAAGTTGGCAGTGATTGGTTCAGATTTGCAATTCTCAGCAGCACAGCAAGATTTGATGTTGCGTGTGAGCCAAGCGTATTTTGATGTGTTGGGTGCGCAAAATACTTTAAAGACCTTGCAAGCCCAAAAGGTTGCGGTAGCTGAACAATTGGCGTCTGCGAAACGGAATTTTGAAGTTGGTACACAAACGATCACCGACACCCACGAGGCGCAATCGCAGTTTGATTTGATCACCGCACAAGAATTGGCTGGACAAGGTGATTTAGAGGTGAAGCGCGCGGCCTTGCGTCAAATCATTGGTAAAGATGCTGGCGATTTGGCGATCTTGAAAGAAGGTGTGCAATTGAATCCACCAATGCCTGCACAATTGAACGACTGGGTGGCATCTGCAGAGAAACAAAACTTCTCTGTTGCTGCTTCTGAAGTGTCATTGGAAGTTGCAAAGCGTGAGATTAAAAAGAGCCGGGCAGGTCATATGCCAACGGTAGATTTATCTGCTTCGACCGGTCTTAGTTCTGGGTCATCTCCGGCACTTCCATCAGGTGTCAATAAGCCGACGACAATCGGCGTGTCCGTGAGAATTCCAATTTTCAGTGGTTTTGCGACAGACAGTCGTGTGCGCGAAACGATCGCCTTAGAAGATAAAGCACGCAACGATTTGGAAACAGCACGCAGAACAGCGGCGCAAAGTGCACGTCAATCGTATATCGGTGTGGTAAGTGGCTTGGCACAGATTAAAGCATTTGAAGCAGCGGAAATTTCTAGTCAGTCAGCTTTAGATTCGACCAAACTCGGCTACCAAGTTGGCGTCCGTATCAATATTGACGTTTTGAACGCACAACAAAAATTGTCAAACACGCGTCAAAGCTTAGCAAAAGCACGTTATGACTCGATCATGAGTGGCTTACGTTTAAAGGCAGCTGCAGGGTCATTGAAAGAGACTGATTTGGTTGAAGTGAATGCTTTGTTGACTCAATAATTTCTGAATTTGGTTTAGCGTATCAATGATAGAAAGCCGTTCACATCTTACTGAACGGCTTTTTTGTTTTGTGCCGCAATAGTATGTGTGAGAAGCGCTAACTGGTTAAATTTCTTTGTGATGCAATTGATTTATGATTGTGTATGAGTCTCTGGTGCCTCTTTTCAAAAAGCTGCAGGGTGTGAAAAAGGAATGCAGGTAGTGAAGGTATTTGAATCTGAAAATTGTCGCGGAGCTTTGCTCCGAACAATTTCTTTTGGCGACATTGGCCTCGTATTTAAACGTCAGAATCGAGCTGCACTACTATTCTCATTAACCAATAAAAAACCCGCCGAAGCGGGTTTTTTAAGAGCATCAAAAATCTGATTAAGGATTTTGGATGTTAGAAGCTTGCTTGCCTTTTGGGCCCTGCGTTACTTCGAACTGCACTTTTTGACCTTCTTTTAAAGTCTTGAAGCCGTTCATCTGGATCGCGGAGAAGTGGGCGAACAAATCCTCACCGCCATCATCAGGAGTGATAAAACCAAAGCCCTTGGAGTCATTGAACCATTTTACGGTACCTGTTGCCATAATACATCTTTCAAATATAAACTAATCACACGAGCCGAAAAAGCAAGAAAACTCAATAAAGCTACCTTTCTTAACCTGCCCACTTCATATTGATAATAAGATCTTAAGTTAAATATCAATAGATATCATTCTTGGCGGAAAAAAAACTAAAGTCAAGAAAATTAGCTTGTCCTTGTACCATTGTTGTTTTTTTACGTGAAAAAGTGTTGCTCTTGATCTGCGGAGAATGATCTCCATCTAGTTGAACACGACATCGTGGCTGAGCATGGCATTCTCGCCGTAATTGGCTTAAAAAAACTTTAGAAGTATAAGTGGCAAAGATCGCGTTAATTTAGAGACATCCAAAATGTTAAATTTTTGTAAGTCGCAGCAGAAGTTTGCTAAGCACCTTACAATGAACAGAAGCAATTTTATTTGTCTAATGTTTGACTTCGAAGGGCATCAACGTACTAGAATAGACTTATGGGAATAAAGCATGAAAATAGTACGGTACTCGAGAAACAGGCGCAGAAATTAAAACCGCCATCGATGTATCAGGTCGTGTTGCTGAATGATGATTACACTCCTATGGAGTTTGTGGTTGCAGTGATTCAGGAGTACTTTAGTAAAGATAGAGAAACCGCGATGCAAATTATGTTGAAAGTGCATGTTGAAGGGCGGGGTGTTTGCGGTGTGTACACCAAGGATGTCGCGTTGACAAAGGTTGAGCTGGTTTTAACACACGCCAAGCATGCGGGGCATCCGCTGCAATGTGTGATGGAGGAAGTATGATTGCGCAAGAATTAGAAGTTAGTTTGCATATGGCCTTTGTAGAGGCGCGGCAAGCTCGATATGAGTTTATTACCGTTGAACATTTGTTGTTAGCCTTGCTGGATAATCCATCAGCAGCCGAAGTGATGCGCGCCTGTGCCGTGAATATTGAAGACTTGCGTAAGACCTTGTCTAATTTTATTTCCGACAATACGCCTACTGTGCAAGGCACTGGCGAAGTTGATACGCAACCAACATTGGGCTTTCAACGTGTGATTCAGCGTGCAATTATGCATGTGCAATCTGCATCGAATGGTAAAAAGGAAGTCACTGGAGCGAATGTCTTGGTGGCGATCTTTGGTGAAAAAGATTCGCATGCCGTGTATTACTTGCACCAGCAAGGCGTAACACGGTTGGATGTGGTGAATTTTATTTCGCATGGTGTGCGCAAAGATAATCATAGTGAGCCACAAAAATCACCTGAAGGTGCTGAAGACGCACAGAGCGATGCACAAGCCAAAGAAAATCCTTTAGAACAATTCACTCAGAATCTAA
>JAYVHZ010000181.1:0-14997 GCA_043770645.1 Undibacterium sp.
GCGGAAATTGGCGCGATGATCATCATTGATATTCCAGTCTATCTTGATCAAGGCATCTTTCACAACCAATTCGGTACCTTGAGGAATATCGACAGAACCAATATCAGCGCTGTATTTATTTTTAGCGACCGCTTGTGCACCAGAAATAGCCGAAGTTGTGATGCCGACATTGGTTTGAGCGCTACCTAATGGGCCAAAGGATGGCGCTGTGCGGCTACTATTCAATTGTTCAAGACTAGCGAAGAAGAATAATTTATCTTGAATGATAGGACCGCCAAAGGTAATACCTTTGGTTTGTTCTTTAAAGCTTGGCGCATCAATGTAAGTATCGGTAGACGCGTTATAGCGCTTACCTACAAGACTGAAGTTACGGAAAACGTAGTACGCACTACCTTTAAAATTATTCGTACCAGATTTGGTGACCGCGTTGATATTTGCACCGGTATAACCTTTTTGCGTCACGTCATAATTAGACACGTTGATTTGCACTGATTGAACTGCATCAATCGAAATCGGTTGTTTTGCCGTTGGCAAACCATTGCCTTCTAAACCAAACGTATCGCTAATACTAACGCCATCGATCGTGATCGAGTTATAGCGAGAGTTTTGACCGCCTGCTGAAATTTCACCGCGCTCTTTATCGGTTTGCGAAATACGTGGATCCGTACGCGCATAATCAGCCAAGTTACGCTGAATCGAACCTAAAGCCGCCAATTCTCTCGCACCGATATTCGTGCCTGCACCCATCGTACTTTTATTGAATTTGTCGGAATTACCGGCAATGCCACTAACTTGCACGACTTGTACCGCACTGCCGATAACGGCATCAACGTTCGCGGTTTCGGCTAATTGAATGAATACGTTTTCACGCTTTTCAGTGAGCCCATCTTGTGTGATCGTAATCGTGTAAGGACCACCTACACGCAAACCACGTGTCACGTATCGTCCTTGTGCATCGGTCACGGTACTGCTGACAGAACCGGATTCAGTATGGACTATCGTCACTTTCGCACCCGCCACTGGTTTGCCGATGTTACTAGTGACTACACCACCAATACCAGAGGTTGTGTTTTGCGCGATTGCAGGCACCGAAGACAGTGCGATTGCTAGACTAAACGCGAGTTTCGTCAAACGAAACTTTTTCTGCTTGTTCATAGTTAATACTCCTAGGGAAAATAAACAGTTCTTTTATAAAATACAAAAATTAGTTACGGCAGATATCGATATTTCTGCGCAAAAGGCTTCCATTTCACCGCACTTTTGCTTCAACTCTGTGACAATTATATTTTTTTTCTAGATGTGACGCTCTAATACCAGATGATTGTTGCTTCTATCGTGAAAAATTTAAACTTTGGAATGCAATTCCTGCAATCTCTCTGTCAAATAGGATCCAGCTGTATGACGTTTCGACAATACCACTTCTGGACGCGGATGCAAAAATAAGGGCAGTGAGACTCGAGATTTTTTCGCTTCATCACCTGTCGGATTCAGCACGCGGTGGATGGTCGATGGATAATATCCTTCCGATGCCTCCTGCAGCATGTCGCCAATATTCACGATTAACATACCGAAGTCACAAGGCACGTCATGCCACTCACCATCGGTGCCAACGACCTGCAAACCTGCCGCCGTTGCTGCCGGTAAGATCGTCAATAAATTGATATCCCCATGCGCGGCCGCTCGGACTGCGCCTGGCTCTTCATCGCCATGTAAAGGTGGGTAATGCAGCACTCTCAACAGTGTCTGTTCGCTGCCGGTGATCATCTGCGATAGCGGCATGGAATATTTTGCCTTCACCTCAGCTGGTGTGTATTGTTCGACCCACTGCAATAAGGTCGCTGCCAACGTGGCACCTTCGTTGTAATACTGACGGGCAGCGGATGACACCTCCGCTGGATAGCGTCCCCATGGATAAATGTGATAGAACTCCTTCAGATCGCGCTTGGTATTCCCCTTGGCGGTTTCTGACACCGTTGGCGAAAAATAGCCATCATATTTTTGCGGATCATAGGCGTATTGATGTTTGGCCTCGTCTTGAAAAAAACCATACCATTCCGCGTAAACTGTATTGAGTAGCTGCTGCGACAATGGATGATTGGTGAGCACACCAAACCCTGTGTTATGCAAACTTTCTGCGAAATCTTTCGCTGCCGTTGGGCTAGTAAAATCAACCGGTGTAATGAACATCCTTAGCTCCTTCACTGTTCGGTAACATGTTTTCTCATTGTGCCAATGTGGCACACCACAGGGGTCGCGACGCTCTCAGGTCGTCAAAGGCTGACGCAACCAATTTGCTTCTAAAGTCGTCTCAATCAAGGACAAACATTGCGCCGTATCGACCTGCAAACAAACTCGGGTATCTGGTCGATGGGCTTCCCATCCAGGCTGGGCATACACTAAGCCACCAGCATGGCGATCCATCATCGTCTGACCGTTTGCCAGACCATCTAATTGCACACGCACCCGTCCATCTTGCGTTTGAAAAAGTTGCGGAGCCACCAAATAAACAAAAGCGAGAATATCGTGGCAGTAGCACGCGTGTCCCAAATCAGGACGCGCTTGTTGATAGAAGTCGCTATAAAAACTCACTGCGTGCGACAGCGTTGACATCGCAGGATGTTGCTGATGATGTTGTGCCAGTCCAGTGAAATAACTGGCCTTCATCACCACTCGATGCGTGACATCCAAACCCACCATGGCGAGATTCCACCCAGCTGTAAACACCAGATCGGCAGCATGCGGATCGTTCCAAACATTGGCTTCTGCAACTGGCGATACGTTACCTGGCTCGACTACTGTGCCTGCCATCAACACGACTTGTTTGATCAATTGCGGCAACTGCGGTTCCATCTTTAATGCAAGACCTAGATTAATCAATGGGCCGACGGCAACCAGCGTAATTTCACCCGGGTGTTGACGCGCCATTTTGACGATAAATTCGGCTGCGGAGATCGCTTCAGACTGGCCAGTATGTAAGAAACGCGAGGGCAAATTGCCGAGTCCATCATCACCATGAATAAAGCCCGGCGGCTTGCCTGCCGCTTTCATCAACGGCGTTGCACCACCCTCAGCAACCGGAATCTCATAGCCTGCTAAACGCGTCAGATATAAAGCGTTTGCAGTCGCTTGCGGCACCGTGACATTACCAAATGTGGTGGTGATTCCGATGATGTCGATCTCTGGATGCGCAAGGGCAAAGTACAAAGCCATTGCATCGTCAACGCCTGGGTCGGTATCAAAAATAACTTTATGTGACATAGTGGTTCCGATTACTAAAACTCATTAATTGCAAGCTCATAACAACACTAATTGCCAAGCTTAGCGCGACTTCACAAACGGCACACCCAAGGCTTTTGGCCCCACCGATTTTGCCATCACGCCCGCCAACACCACCACGGTCACCACGAACGGCAACATTTGTATGAGTGAACCAGGGATCTGTCCAACGACTGGGAAAGCTACGCCTTCCATCTGAATTTGTAAGGCGGCGAAGAAGCCAAACATCAAGCAACCTAACGCTGTTTGCAAGGGACGCCAATTACCAAACACCATCGCCGTGAGTGCCAAAAATCCGTTACCCGCCGACATATCACGCAAGAAAAATCCACTTTGCACGATGGCCAGATACGCGCCAGACAAGGAGCACAAAACACCACCACAGAGCAAGGCGAGATAACGGGTTTGAGCCACGTTAATACCTGCCGCGTCCGCTGCATGCGGATTCTCACCAACAGCACGTAAGCGCAAGCCAAAGCGGCTGTGATTGATCAGCCAATGCAGACAAGGAATAAGCGCAAACGCCAGATACACGAGCACAGTATGGCCGCCCAAGAATTTACCGAGCAACCAATTCAAGGCAGGTATTGTTGACCACCAATCGGCGAACGGAAAATTCCACACCGCAAAGCGCGCCGCGCCGAGATCAGGACTACGTCCACCGAGTTGAAAGAAGTATTGCGCCAACACAAACGTCAAACCTGACATCGCGATATTGATGGCAATCCCAAACACCAGTTGATTGCCTTTTTGATTGATCGCGACATAGCCTTGCAACAGGACGATGAAGCACGACACCATGATCCCTGCAGCCACGCCAAGATAAGGATTTTGTGTCGCATAGGTGCAGGCTGCCGCGACGAAAGCCGATGCCAGCATCTTGCCTTCCAAAGCCAAATCAATGATGCCGCTACGCTCTGCAAACACGCCAGCAAATGCGGCAAACAACAGCACCGGTGCGCTGCGGATAGTCGCCACCAAGATCGTGGAGAATTGAAAATCATCAAACATTGTTGCCCCACTTTCTATTGAGCAAACGCGAGAGCGCGGGCGCATACATGTTTTCCATGGCGCCACAGAACAAAATAATTAAACCTTGAATAAACACAAAGGTTTCAGCAGGGATATTCGATTTTTCTAAAGACAAATCAAAGCCACCTTGAATCAAGATCCCGAACAACAGCGCCGACATAAAAATACCAACCGGATGCTGACGTCCCATCAAGGCCACTGCGATCCCGATGAAACCCGCGCCGCTAGTGAAATTCAAACTCAGATAATGCATGGAGCCTGACAGCGTATTCATCGCCGCCACCCCAGCCAAAGCGCCAGATAACAACATGGTCACGATGATCACCGTCGACATCGAGATGCCTGCATACGCTGCCGCATGCGCACTTTTACCGGCAGCTCGCAAGGCAAAACCCCAACGTGTGCGCGATACCAAGACGCCGTAGGCGGCTAAACATACGATGGCAACGATGAATGTCAAGTTCAGTGGCGTATTACCCAAAGCTGGCAGCCACGAATCTAAACGCGGTAACCAGCCACTTTCAGCAAACACGCGACTAGCAGGATTTTGCTCGCCCGTTGGGATCATGTAAGTGATGATGATGAAATTCATCAACGAGGCGGCGATAAAATTAAACATAATCGTCGTTACCACAACATGACTTCCGCGCTTCGCTTGCAGATAACCTGGGATAAAGGCCCACGCCGCACCAAATAAAGCAGCCGCGCTCATAGCGAGAGGAATCAATATCCAAGCAGGCAAACTGGCATCAAATTGCAGCATGATGAGAGTTAAACCTAGGCCGCCTAAATACATCTGTCCATCACTGCCAATATTAAACAATCCCGCCTGCATCGCGATCGAGACCGATAGACCTGTAAAGATAAAGGTAGTCGCATAAAACAAGGTGTAACCAAAACCTTCTGCATTGCCCAAAGCACTTTTCAACATAATGCCCAAAGCTTCGAGCGGATTTTCACCAAGCAAGTAAATCACGCCCGCCGAGACCACAAGCGCAGTTAGCAAGTTGAACATGGGAAGAGCGATATTGGTCGCCCAGCGTGGTAAGTCTGAATTCATTGATGTAAACCGCCCATGAGTAAACCGATGCGGGTGGTATCGTAATCGGCGATGTTCAATTCGCCCGTGATGCGTCCACCCGACATAACTAAAATACGATCAGCCAAAGCGCGGATTTCTTCCAGCTCGGCTGAGACCAAGAGAATGGCAACACCTGCATCACGCAGCGCGAGCAATTCGGTATGAATACGTTCGATGGTGCCAATATCGACACCACGCGTTGGCTGTCCAACTAGCATTAGTTTTGGGCGAGCAGCGATTTCACGCGCCAGTACCACCTTTTGTTGATTGCCACCAGACAGTTGTGACAGGCGCAAATGCGAATCTAAGGGACGCACTTCAAATTGCTGTAACAAAGCGTCACTAGCCGCCACACATTGATTCTTATCCAAATAAATCTGATCGCTCTGCTGTCCCAATAAAATATTTTCCCACACAGGAAATTCTTTGATCACACCATCACGCAAACGATCTTCAGGAACATGCGACACGCCTAGCTTGCGCAATTTTGCCGCCAGCGTCGGATCCTTTTTTTGGAAATTTAATTGGTAATCTTTGATCGAAACCACGCCACTGATCTTGTCACCCTTATCGTGTCGCATACCAGCGAGTATGCTTAATAATTCTGACTGACCATTGCCTGAAACCCCGGCGATAGCGACAATCTCACCTGCCTGCACAGAGAAATTCAGATCACTCAAGAGATGTACGCCTTGCTCGTTTTGCAAACACAATTTTTCTACTTGCAAGACTGTCGCACCCGTGGCCAAAGCCTGACGTGGCAATTCTGTCGTGACGCTACGCCCCACCATCTTGTGCGCCAAATCTTCTTGATTGGTATCGGCAGTTTTCAAAGCTGCGACCACCGCGCCAGCCCGCATGACTGTCACATCATCCGTGATTGCTAGAATTTCAGGCAGCTTGTGGGTGATCAAGATAACGGTTTTGCCTTGCTGTTTAAAGAGTCGCAAAATTACAAACAAGGCGTCGGTTTCTTGTGGCGTCAACACAGCGGTCGGCTCATCAAGAATCAGAATATTCGCATTGCGATATAACTGTTTAAGAATCTCTACACGTTGCTGCTCACCGACTGACAGCGTATTGATGCGTGCATCCAGCTTGATCGCCAATCCATAGTCAGCACACAGGCTTTCTAATTCAGCAGCGATCTTCTTGCGTTGCTGGCGCAAACGAAAACCACCTTCCATTCCCAACATAATATTGTCCAACACAGTCATGTCTTCCACTAACATAAAGTGTTGATGCACCATGCCGATACCGAGTCCGATCGCGGCATGACTATTGCGTATGATTTGCGCTTCGCCGTTAATCAGAATCTCACCCGCATCGGCGTGATAGTAGCCGTACAAAATGCTCATCAGCGTCGATTTACCAGCACCATTTTCTCCAATGATGCCGTGTATCGTGCCGTGGGCAATCGAAAAGCTGACGGCGTCATTTGCCAACACTTTTCCGAAGCGCTTTGATACTTGGCGAAATTCTACAGCTGTGGACATAGGGTCAAATTAGTTATTTTTTACTGATTGTCAATTGCGCTTTCTCAGCATGGATCAGAAGTCTTGATCTCAAACTAGAAGCGGAATCAGAAGGAATGGATGTCAATAAAAAATGAAAGCCGTAGCGCAAATCTTGGCTTCGGCTTTCATAATGTTCGGTCTTGCTTACAACGGGCAGCGGCTCGCTTCGCGGTAATCAACCACTTTAATTTTGCCGCTCAAAATATCTTGCTTGGCCGCGTTAACACGCTTCTCGATTTCTGGTGTGATCAGGTTGCGATTGTCTTTGTCTAAAGCCCAATCAACGCCGCCTTCTTTCAAGCCTAAATTCGCGACACCAGCTTTCCATGTGCCATTTTTCATTTGCATGAAATTCTCATACACCGCGTTGTCAACGCGCTTCACCATGGAGGTCAGCATCACGCCAGGGAACAAGTAGTTTTGATTGGAGTCGACGCCAATTGCCATCTTGCCTTTTTCTTTAGCCGCTTGCAAAGCGCCCATACCACTGCCACCAGCAGCAGCAAAAATCACATCGACGCCGCGCTCCATTTGCGCACGAGCTAATTCACCGCCCTTTGCCGGATCATTCCACGCTGTGGCGGTGGTACCGACGACATTTTGTGTGACATCGACTTTAGGATCGACTGACTTCGCGCCTTGGGTATAACCACAAACAAACGCACGAATTAATGGGATATCAATACCGCCAATGAAGCCTAGCTTTTTGGACTTCGATGCCATCGCCGCGGCGACACCAACCAAGTAGGAACCTTCCTGTTCCTTAAACAAAATTGAACTGACGTTTGCACCAGTTGCTGCACCGTCCACGATCACAAATTTTGTCTTTGGAAATTCTTTGGCGACTGTTTGCACTTGCTGCGCATGGGTAAAACCAATAGCAGCGATCAAATTGATGCCTTTGCGCGCAAGATTACGCAAGACTTGCTCACCTTGTGCGTTGCTCATTACCTGCACATCGATGTATGAAATTTTCGTGTCTTTTTTAAAACGTTCTGCACCTTCGTAGGCAGATTGATTAAAAGAGCGGTCGAACTTGCCACCGGCGTCATACACCAGTGCATATTTAGGTTGGTCCGCAAAAGCACTTGCAGATATCAATAACAAACTGACGAGAAGTGATGATCTCAATTTCATTTTTTAGCTCCTGAATAGCTTGATTAGCTTGTTTGGCGTAATTCGTCGGTCTAGCTTGGTTCGCTTTTTGGGCTACTTTAATAGCGCGAAATTATAATGGTATTCACATGTCCTGTAACTGCCGCTCAACCTCGGCCCTAAACGGAATTGAGCTTTGCGCACCAAGTTTAGTCACCGCTAAAGCCGCAGCGCTTTGTGCAAACATACACGCTGCACGTAATTCCATCCCCTCTGCGAGTGCCACCGCAAAACTACCGACAAAGGTATCACCTGCTGCAGTGGTATCAACCACCTTGACTACGAATGCTGGCAAAAAATAACTATTTGCAGATGTCGCGACCCACATCCCCGAGGCGCCCAAAGTGACCAACACGCACTGCGCGCCTCGCTCACGTAAAACCGCAGCCGCCTCCTCAGCACTAGCTAAATCCGTTACTTCTTGGCCACTCAATAACGCCGCTTCCGTTTCATTGACAACAAGGTAATCAACTTGCGCCAGCACTTGATCGCTCAGAACTTGTGCTGGAGCGGGATTCAATACCACTTTGACATTTGCTCGTCGCGCGCACTCAATTGCATGCAGGACCGTGGCAAAAGGTGTTTCCAATTGGCATAGTAACAGCTTCGCTTGCCCAATAGCATTACAGGCTTTGTCAATATCTGAATTGCACATTAGAGCATTTGCTCCAGTTGTTAATACAATACAGTTTTCGCCTGCGTCATCGAGCAAAATTCCGGCAACACCCGTAGCACAATCGGCAACAACGCGAATATTTTGCAATCCGATGCCGTCTTGCGTTAAGGCTTGCAAACAACTTTGACCATTGAGGTCATCGCCGACACAAGCGATGAAATTCACCTCGCCACCCATCCGTGCTGCCGCCACTGCCTGATTCGCGCCTTTACCGCCATGTACTTGATGAAAACTATGCCCCATCAAGGTTTCCCCTGGTACTGGCATACGTGGCGTTTTAAAAACCATATCCATATTGATGCTACCAACAACGGCGATTTGCGGTTTCATAGCGACCTCTTTAGATGGTTTGTGCTTGTACGAATGACATTATGATGTCGCAATTTTTGAATTCAAAAATACACCTAACAATTCCAAACCTTTGTCAAAGCCGTGATTATTGGGAATCACCAAATCGGCGTTACTTCGGTGCGGCAAAATGTATTTTTCAAAGGCAGGCTGATGGTGATTACTCAAACGATACAACACATCATCCTGATCATAGCCACGCTCAACCGCATCACGTTGTATGCGACGGTCGCGGCGATGATGATCTTCCGCATCAATGAATACTTTCAAGTCGATGATGTCGTACAAGGCTGGATTATGCAAAGCATAAATACCTTCTAACAACACCACAGGTGCCGCAGGAATGTGAAAAATCTTCGGTTCGACTTCAGAATTATTGAAAGTGTACTCGGTAATTTTTAAGCTCTCTCCATCGCGCAAACGCAGCACATCTTGATAGAACTTATCGAGGTCTAATGAAGATGGAATATCAAAATTTTCCACCTGATTTTCATCTTGCGATTGTTGATCAATCGATTTGTAGTAATTATCTTGCGATAACAAAGCGACGCCGCCCGCTGGCATCAAGGCCATTAGAGAATTAATAAACGTGGTTTTACCACTGCCACTGCCTCCAGTGATGCCGACGAGATATGGTTTCATTGGATTTGTACCTATTCTTAAATAAAAAAAATCAACTAAGTGACAAAAAACTTAGTTGATCATTATTGGATGTGTATTTTCAAAGACCGCATTATCACCGCAAATTCACAAAGTCACCAAATTGCGTTGATAGATTACCGATTTAAATTCATAAAGTCTTTTCAAAATTTTACGTATCGATCTCAGTCTAAAAAATAGTTATGCACCCTTTGCGATTCACAATGCGACTCACAACACTCGATCATTTGCTTGGCGTTTGTCTCGACGCTAAGACAACAATGGTATGTTCTTTACGCAAAAACAATTAAAATTCACAGCATTTTTCGCTTGCAATCGCCTAGAATGATTCATGTGACGCGCTCGAAGAAAGTCGCGACTATCTCACCCCAATTTACGTATTCGGATGAACCATGTTAAATGAAAACAATCGTGCTGCAATCCACGAATTGATTCTTGCAAAGAAGCAGATGCCGGGGGGCTTATTGCCGATTCTGCACGACATCCAAGATTTGCTCGGCTACGTCCCAGAACAGGCCGTTCCCACCATCGCGAAAGAGCTCAATCTATCGCGTGCTGAAGTTCACGGCGTGATTACGTTCTACCACTATTTTCGTCAGGAGAAACCTGGCACCAAGCAAATCCAAATCTGTCGCGCCGAAGCATGTCGCTCTATGGGATCAGAAGCACTATGGCAGCATGCCTGTAGCCGCCTAAAAAGCGAGGACCTAAAAAATAGCGAAACACTAGTACCAGCCGAAGTGGAATTTAGTTTGGATGCGGTGTATTGCTTAGGACTATGTTCAAGCTCACCAGCCATGAGTATCAACGACAAAGTGTTTGCCCGTGTCGATGCAGAAAAATTTGATCGCCTGTTGGGAATGCCGAATGCAACAGAAAAGGGGTCAACATGAGTATCAAGATTTATGTGCCACGAGATTCCGCTGCTAAGGCATTAGGTGCTGATGAGGTAGCGCACGCCATCACGCAAATTGGCGCACAACATGGTCTAGAAATAGACTTAGTTCGCAATGGCTCACGAGGTTTGTTTTGGCTAGAACCTATGCTCGAAGTCGAGACTACCAATGGCAGAGTTGCCTATGGTCCGGTGCAAGCGGAAGATGTTTCCGCCTTGTTTGCGGCAAACGCTCATCTTGGTGATCCGCACCCTTTGTGTTTAGGCTTAACAGAACAGATTCCCTATTTAAAGAATCAAGAAAGATTGACCTTTGCGCGCATGGGGATTACCAATCCACTTTGCCTCCAAGACTTTGAAGCGCATGGTGGCTTTGCTGGTTTGCGTCACTGTCTGCAGATGACTCCAGAACAAGTGGTGCAAGAAGTATTTGACTCTGGCTTGCGTGGACGTGGTGGTGCAGCATTTCCTGCTGGGATCAAGTGGAGAACGGTGGCAACAACCCAGGCTCAACAAAAATACATCGTCTGCAATGCGGATGAAGGTGATTCAGGCACCTACTCAGATCGCATGACCATGGAAGGCGATCCTTTCATGTTAATTGAAGGCATGATCATTGCCGCGCTCGCGACTGGCGCCAGCCAAGGCTACATTTACATCAGATCTGAATATCCTGACGCCAACGCGGTGATGCGTGAAGCAATCCTGAAAGCAACAGAAGCCGGTTATTTGGGCAATAACATCGCTGGTTCTGGGCGCGAGTTTCATCTGGAAGTGCGCAAAGCCGCAGGCTCATACGTTTGCGGCGAAGAAACCGCGATGCTAGAAAGCATAGAAGGAAAACGCGGTGTGGTTAGGGCAAAGCCGCCCATTCCAGCGCTTAAAGGTTTATTTGGACAACCGACTGTCATCAATAACGTCATCACTTTCGCTTCGGTTCCAATCATCTTGGCGCGCGGTGCTGAGTTCTATAAGAGCTATGGTATTGGTCGTTCAAAAGGCACATTGCCAATTCAATTGACTGGCAATATCAAATACGGTGGCCTGATCGAAAAAGCCTTTGGCGTCACACTGCGCCAATTACTATTTGACTTTGGTGGCGGTAGTTTCACAGGTCGCCCGATCAAAGCTGTTCAGGTCGGCGGCCCACTTGGCAGCTATGTCCCCGAGAGTCATTGGGATATCCCGTTCGACTACGAAGCCTATGCCGCGGTCGGTGCCACCATCGGTCATGGCGGCATCGTGGTGCATGATGATCAAGCAGACTTATCGCAATTAGCGCGCTACGCGATGGAATTTTGTGCAATCGAATCCTGCGGTAAATGCACACCTTGCCGCATCGGCTCTACTCGGGGCGTTGAAGTCATCGATCGCTTAATTGGCGCGATAGATAAATCTGGGCACGAAAAGCTATTGCGTGATCTGTGCGACACCATGGTGCATGGATCTTTATGCGCGCTTGGTGGGATGACACCGAACCCCGTGTTATCTGCACTGAATTATTACCCACAAGATTTCGGCCTCACAAAAAATGCCGAGCAAATCGGCTAGGAGAGCAACGTGTACGAACAGAATAAAGACATTGATTTTGGTACGCCACTACGCGAATCTGATCAAGAGATCAGCCTAGAAATCGACGGTGAGCGCATTACCGTAGCGGCAGGTACTTCCCTCATGCGGGCGGCAATGGAAGCGGGTATCAAGGTGCCGAAATTATGTGCCACCGACAGCCTAGAACCCTTCGGCTCATGTCGTTTATGCCTAGTTGAAATTGATGGCCGCAAAGGATTTCCAGCCTCGTGTACCACGCCAGCAGAAGCGGGCATGAAAGTTAAAACCCAAAGCCCAAAATTACAAGAACTGCGCAAGGGTGTGATGGAGTTGTATATCTCTGACCATCCCCTAGATTGCTTGACCTGCTCTGCCAACGGTGATTGTGAATTACAAGACATGGCGGGTGTGACTGGATTACGCGAAGTGCGCTACGGTGTCGGCGATCAACATGGCGGCGCTCATCATTTGGATAGTAAAAAAGATGAATCGAACCCTTACTTCACTTACGATGCGTCGAAATGTATTGTCTGCAATCGCTGCGTGCGCGCTTGCGAAGAAACGCAAGGGACATTTGCCTTAACCATCAGTGGTCGCGGCTTTGAAGCACGTGTCTCGCCCGGACAAGATCAACCGTTTATGGAATCCGAATGCGTCAGTTGCGGCGCCTGCGTACAAGCCTGTCCAACAGCCACCTTGCAAGAAAAAACCGTCATCATGATGGGGCAACCGGAGCATCACAAAATTACCACGTGCGCTTATTGCGGTGTTGGCTGCGCGTTCAAAGCGGAAATGAAAGGCAATGAAGTCGTACGTATGGTGCCGTGGAAAGATGGCAAAGCGAACGAAGGCCATTCTTGCATCAAGGGCCGATTTGCTTGGGGTTATGCAACTCACAAAGATCGCGTCACCAAGCCGATGATACGCAAGAGTATTCATGATGCATGGCGCGAGGTCAGCTGGGATGAAGCGATCACATACGCAGCGAGTGAATTACGTCGTGTACAAAGCAAGTACGGCAAAGACTCGATTGGTGGCATTACCTCATCGCGTTGTACGAACGAAGAAACCTATCTGGTGCAGAAATTAGTACGCGCTGCATTTGGCAATAATAATGTTGACACTTGCGCCCGCGTTTGTCATTCCCCGACGGGGTATGGTTTAGGCCAAACCTTTGGTACATCGGCAGGAACACAAACCTTCAAATCGGTGGAAAAAGCCGATGTCATCATGGTGATTGGTGCCAATCCCAGCGACGCGCATCCAGTCTTTGCCTCGCGTATGAAGAGACGCCTGCGTGAAGGCGCAAAACTGATCGTGGTCGATCCACGGCAGATCGATATCGTCGATGGCCCGCATGTCAAAGCAGATTATCACTTGCAACTCAAGCCCGGCACCAATGTGGCGTTGATTACGGCACTTGCGCATGTCGTCGTGACTGAAGGATTACTCGCGAAGACTTATATCGACGAACGCTGTGATGAAAAGTCTGTGCGCGAATGGAGCGAATTCGTCTCCCGCCCCGACAATTCACCAGAAGCAATGGCGCCCATTACCGGCGTCCCTGCAAGCATGATACGAGACGCTGCTCGTCTCTATGCCACTGGCGGCAATGCGGCGATTTACTACGGCCTAGGTGTGACTGAACATGCCCAAGGCTCCACCATGGTCATGGGTATCGCCAATCTCGCCATGGCGACTGGCAACGTCGGACGCGAAGGTGTCGGCGTCAATCCTCTGCGTGGACAAAACAATGTGCAAGGAGCCTGCGATATGGGTTCGTTCCCACACGAGCTACCCGGCTACCGACACATTTCCGACACCACCGTGCGTTCGCAATTTGAAGATGCCTGGGGTGTTACGTTGAATCCCGAACCCGGTCTACGCATACCGAATATGCTCGATGCGGCACATGCTGGTGGTTTTATGGGACTGTATTGCGAAGGTGAAGATATCGTTCAATCTGACCCCAATACCCAACACGTGACCAGCGCCTTGATGGCGATGGAATGCGTGATCGTGCAGGATCTCTTTTTAAATGAAACGGCGAAGTACGCCCACGTGTTTTTCCCGGGCTCGTCTTTCCTCGAAAAAGATGGCACCTTCACCAATGCCGAGCGACGTATTTCACGCGTACGCAAAGTCATGCCACCAAAAGCTGGCTATGCTGATTGGGAAGTCACAGTCAAATTGGCCAATGCCTTGGGCTATCCAATGTCTTATCAAAGCCCACGCGAGATCATGGCTGAGATTGCGGCGCTGACGCCAAGTTTTCAAGGTGTGAGCTACGAGAAAATTGACAAACTCGGTAGCGTACAATGGCCATGTAATGCGAACACCGAAGAGGCGGGAACGTCCATCATGCACGTGGATAAATTTGTACGCGGCAAAGGTCGATTCATCATTACCCAATATGTCGCCACCGACGAAAAAGTGACGCGCAAATTCCCACTCATCTTGACCACTGGACGTATTCTGAGTCAGTACAACGTCGGCGCTCAAACTCGTCGCACCGAGAACAACCAATGGCACCACGAAGATAAATTGCAGATACATCCGCATGATGCCCAAGAGCGTGGCATACGGCAGGACGATTGGGTAGGAATCGAAAGCCGCTCTGGAACCACCGTCTTACGTGCTGAAATAAGCACGAGCATACAGCCAGGCGTGGTGTATACGACCTTTCATTTCCCTGAGTCTGGTGCCAATGTGATTACCACCGACAATTCTGATTGGGCTACCAATTGTCCCGAATACAAAGTGACAGCGGTACAAGTCATGCCTGTCGTGCAGCCATCAGAGTGGC
>JAYVHZ010000182.1:0-4891 GCA_043770645.1 Undibacterium sp.
TCATTACCGTCAAGGGTCAGAACCTCAATTTAGGGTTTAATTTATCCCATCAAGGCTGTTTAAAAATTACCGAACTTAGCGGCAGCACAGCGACACAGAAGTCGTTTAGTTGCAAGATCATTGGCGTTGGTAGCGTCCCCGTCGTGATCACAGACGGAAATGCAAATTCTCTGTATTCGAGTACGGTTACAATTCCTTTGGCAGCGCAACCACGGGTCACGATGGGTACCAGTTTAGGTAGTGTCGTATTCGAATTGAACCCTGCAAAAGCACCGATTACTGTCGACAATTTTTTAAACTACGTCGAATCTGGTTTCTACGTGAATAAGATATTCCATCGCGTAATTAATGACTTCATGGTGCAAGGTGGCGGATTCACCTCTGACTTAGTACAAGCGACAACCCAAGCGCCAATCAAACTGGAAGTTGGGAATGGCCTCAGCAATTTACGGGGTAGCATTGCGATGGCTCGCACCAATGTCGCTGATTCGGCAACATCACAATTTTTCATCAATGTTGTCGATAACCTCCCGCTCGACACGTCTAGTGGCGGCTATGCCGTCTTTGGTAAAGTCATCACGGGCCTGGATGTCGTAGATAAAATGAAAGTTGTACCGACCACACAACGCATGGGCATGCAGGACGTCCCGGTAACTAATATTTTGATCAATACGATAGTGCAGATTCAATGATTCACTAAGCGTCAAGGTTTTACTCTCCCTCTTGGGCCAGGCTTGTATAGCCGGCCCTTTTTTTTACGCCCAACAAAAACCATGTTAACGACAAGCCTAGCAGACACTCATATTTCCGAAGAGAACAGATTTCGGAGAATACTTACTTGATTTCATCAAAAATTCTACTCACATTCATCATTCAAGTAATTACCTCCAGCAACACAATATGGTGTATGGTGAAGCATCGTTCCATCGAGAAGGCACTGGACTAAAATCCCGCTTTTCATGAGATTTTGCAATCCTGACAGATACCCACATTGTCGAGAATATAGACTCAAACGAGAGCGATCGGCAACGAAGAACAAGGACATTGGCACAAAAAATATGCTGACGGCTCAGGCAACATAGAAAGGACAATCGACTCATGAATACGATGCAAAAAACAGCGCAATTATGTGGAATTCGATCAAGTTTACTAATCGCTAGTTTGCTCACCGGAACCGCTCTACTCACTGCATGCAATGAAAATTATGCGCCGATGGAAACAGTGAAACAAGTCGATCTCAACGCCTATCTCGGCAAATGGTATCAAGTCAGTTTCGTTCCCAATAGTTTTCAATCTATGTGTATCGCGGACACTCAAGCGGAATATAAACTCGATGGTGAAGACATTCGCGTCATCAATCGTTGCCGCACTAAAGACGGAAGTATTGAACAAGCCAATGGCATAGCCAAAGTCGTCAATGCCAGCAACAATACAAAACTACGGGTAAGTTTCTTTCGCCCGTTTTACGGCAATTACTGGATACTCGACCTAGAGCCCAATTATCAATGGGTCTTAGTTGGCGAACCGAGTCGAAAATATGCTTGGATACTTTCTCGTACACCAGAACTTGATCCCAGCATACAACAAAAAATTATAGAATCAGCAGAACGCCTAGGCTATCAACGTACACAATTTCAAGTCAGCCCCCAAAGCAATCCACTCAAGTAAAGAGTTAGGCCCAAGATAATTTTGCTTATTCAGCATTGAGAAAAACCAAAACGCCCTGATCATCACAAGGATTGATCAGGGCGTTTTTCATTTCCACTACGCGATTCTACAAAACATCTACCAATTAATCTGACAAGCGATTGCCAACATAATTAGCGCCAAAATAAAGTAAATCACCTGCAATGGAATCATCCACTTCGCCCATGTGATCCAAGGGATACGAGCCAAAGCAAGAACGCCGACAGTAATACCTGAGGTTGGAATCATCGGAGTCGTAAATTCACCGAATTGAAATGCCAATACCGCAGTTTGACGCGACACGCCGACCAAATCCGCGAGCGGCGCCATGATAGGCATAGTCAAGGCCGCCTGCCCGCTTCCTGAATGAATAAAGAAGTTAATCACGGTCTGAATCACAAACATTTTATGCGCGGCAAACACTGGATTATCCGCTTGCACTAGAGGCGTCAAATGAAACAACATGGTGTCGATGACATGCGCGTCACGCGCCAAAATCACAGTGCCGCGCGCCAAAGCGATGACGAGTGCGGTCGTGATTAAATCTTTTGCACCTTGAATAAAGGCTTCAACAAACTCATCTGAGCTCAGGCGTCCAACAATGCCGACCACGATCGCCATCACCAAAAATAGAGCCGCAATTTCATTAATAAACCACGCGTATTTCACCACGCCCAACACCATCACGCCCAGTGTCAACGCAAACATCAGCAACACTGCCTTGTGCGTTTTAGTCACTCCAGTAAAGTTAGCCAATTCATCGTCTTGTTTTTGTGCGCGTCGTTCTTGGTCAATCGCATAAGTCGGTGACAGCATAGGATTTTTCTTAATACGCGCGGCGTACCACATCAAAAAAGCGATCGTCAACGCCGTCGCCAAAGCCCAAACGATCAGACGAAATCCAATGCCAGAAAACACCGGAACGCCAGCGATACCCTGCGCGATACCGACGTTAAAGGGATTTAAAAATGCCGCCGCAAATCCCACTTGTGAGCCGACAAACGGGATCGAAACGCCAACGATCGAGTCATACCCCAAAGCCAAGGCCAAAGGAATAAATATCATCACGAATGGGATCGCCTCCTCGGCCATCCCAAACGTGGCTCCTCCCAATGAAAATAAGGTCACAAATACAGGAATAATCATCACTCGCACTAAGTGTGAGCGCGTGTGTGCTTGCGCGACTGATTTGATCATCGAATCGATCGCTTGCGTTTTCTGTAAAACAGCAAATGCGCCACCGACAATCAACACAAATCCGATAATCAAGGCCGCTTCCACAAAGCCCTTAATCGGTGACATCATCAAATCAACAAATCCTTGCGGATTACTGGCGACATAATGAAACGAGTTGGGATCAATCACTGTTTTGCCATTGACCACTTGGGTCTCGTATTTTCCACCTGGCACAAACCAAGTTGAAATCGCGAGTATCGCCAACAGTGCGAACAGCAGCACGAAGGTATTGGGCATTCTGATTTTCTTTAACATACTAAGTCTCCATTTCCTTTTTTAGATCCATCTACATCGACAAGAGATTACCGTGGCGATAGGCCAGTGCTCCAGCGACTTTCGCTACCCGCATACCATGTTGTGCATAGCGTCGCGCAACGCGTGCATACAACACACCAGCCACATTAGAAATCATCGGCGTGACGACACCGCTAATGGGATCAATCACATCACCAATGGACTCACCAGCCGCAATCAAGTCTCCAGTATTTTTGGTAAACACCAGTGCACCTGCATGTGCCGCAATAATGGGTTCGGAGCCTTCCAACGGGGTAGCTTGGCAAAGTGCATCTGGCATCGGTGCAGCTACTCCTTTGATATGCCCTGCCTGAATCAAAAATTGGAGAATGGCATCGGCATCTTGCTTTGCAAAACCATGTGACAAATCACTCTCACCACGCAACTCAATCGTGACCGCTTGGCAGCCCAGAGGGATTGGAGTATCTGAACTAAAGTGCTGTGCTAATTCCCACCAATGACGCGAACACGATTCATCAAATGGATCATCACCAGAGAGCACTGACACCAGCAAAGCCTGCGCCCCTATATATCGCGCTAAAGGCATGGTCGCGTCGACTAAGGGCGTGCCTGTATAGAGGTGCATTACCGCTTGATTATCGCAATGTAGATCGAGCACAATGTCGGCATCAATCGCCAAAGTTTGCAGTGTCTTTTTGAGCGCTGCCGCTTCATTTGTTGGCTGCCACTCTGCCAATATCGAGACAGCTTCATTGCGGATCAAAGCTGTATTTTTTACCGCGTCCTCTCCTAAGCAACCAGTTAATTTCTCGATCAATGTCGGGGTTAAATACTGATATGCGCGATTAAAATTAATTCCCGTTGCTAAATCAAATCGACCAAATGCACTACCTTGTATGTCTTGCGCTAAGCCAATCGGATTCGCAACTGGTACCAACACAATCTCACCGACAATCGCATCAGCTTGCTCTAAAGCCAGCAAGCTCTCTCGTAAATAGTGACTGACAAGCATGCCGGGAATTTCATCTGCATGCAGAGAAGACTGGATATACACTTTCTTAGCATTATTAGTGCTGCTAGCACCACCAAAATGCAAACTAGTAATTTGCCGGGTAGTGCCTGCACTCATCGCTGGCAGAGGATGGTTGTGAATTCGCATGGTTAGGTACTCTCTCTTTTCTTTTTTCAATCAATACAAAATACTGTTGGCAATACACACGCTGAAATCTCCTTAAGCGTAGTTTCAGCTTTTTTTCTCATTATCTTCCCTGCAACGTCGGCTACTTAGAATTATCTATCAGATTAATTTGTACCCGGCCAATCAAACCTAAAATAAACGAAACAACAATTTTATGTCTGATTTTTTACACATTCTATCTTTATGAAAAAAATCTGACAATAACTATTGAAATTTATTTTGATTCGTTCTAAAGTTCGTCATCGGGATTGTTCAGAATTTTTCAAAATCAAAAAAATGAAAAAAAACCTTACTCAAACAGAATCACACTCACCCGATTTGGTCTTTGCCAAATCGAGTCTAGGTGAAGCCTTGATGGCGCAGCTAAAGGAAGGCTCTTCGTCATATAAACGGATTGCTGACTATCTACTTCGCAATCAAGTTAAAGTGACCGCACTTGGGATTGAAGACATGGCGGAACAATGTGAAGTGTCCACTGCCACTATCAGCCGTTTTGCCCGCGATCTAAATTTTGCG
>JAYVHZ010000183.1:0-9375 GCA_043770645.1 Undibacterium sp.
TTTTTCGACGGGGACTAGACGCGTTAATTTGTCGCGTGCAATCACGAAACCGCCACTATGCTGCGATAAATGACGCGGAAATTTAAGTAGTTGATTGACCAATCCAGCCCACTGTTGCGCGATGATGGATTGCGGATCTAAACCACTTTCGTGAAAGCGTTCGAGTAGCGCCTCTTTGCTATCAAACCAGTGTTGTGACTTGGCGAGTTTATCAATTAGATGAGCATCGACGCCGAGCGCTTTGCCGACTTCGCGTAAAGCACCGCGTGGGCGATAGGTATGTACTGCTGCGGCGAGTGCCGTGCGATGTCGTCCATATTTGCGATACAGATATTGAATCACTTCTTCACGTCGTTGGTGTTCGAAGTCCACGTCAATATCGGGTGGTTCGCCACGCTCTTTGGAGAGGAAACGTTCAAACAAGAGGATGCCGTTTTCTGGACTGACTTCGGTAATGTGTAGGCAATAACAGACGACCGAATTGGCGGCAGAGCCTCGCCCTTGGCACAGAATATCTTGCGAACGAGCGAAGCGCACGATGTCGTACACGGTTAAAAAATACGGCTCGTAAGCAAGATCATTGATGAGGTGTAATTCATGTTCAATTTTATTAATGACATCTTGCGTCAAACCGTGTGGATAGCGTCGTTGCGCGCCTGCATAGACTTCTTGGCGCAAGAAAGAGGCTGGCGTTTGTCCCTTAGGCACGAGTTCGTCTGGATATTCGTAGCGCAATTCGGCTAAAGAAAAATTACACAAACTCGCAATCCGCAAAGTCTCTTGAATCGCCTGTGCGGGATAAATATTGCCGAGTCGCAGACGTGAGCGCAGATGCTGTTCGGCATTCGGTGCTAAATCGTAACCACAGTCGGCTATCGCTTTGCCGAGGCGGATGGCAGTCAGAGTATCTTGCAGCGGTTTGCGCGAACGCACATGCATACAGACATTGCCGATGGCTACCACGGGCAAGCCTGATACGGTGGCGATTTCTTGTAAATATTGCTGCTGCCAATCATCCATAGGCTGGGTTAATAGATGTAAGCCCAACCAAGCGCGTTGCGGAAAATGTTGTGCCAGCCAGCTTGCCTGCGCGCTGACGACCTCCACTTGCAATGGATAGTCAGGCACTAAAATCAGCAAGCAATCGGGCAAACCTGTGATGTGCTCTAGCTCGGCAGGCGGCTGGCTAAAGTCTTCTGGGGTAATGAGGTAACTACCTTTGACCGTATTGGTTCGCATTCGGGCGAGGCTGATGAGCTCGCAGAGATTGCCATAACCTTGTCGATTTTGCGCTAAGGCGATCAGACGCATCTTGCCTAATTGCGGCTTGAGTGGACTAGCCTCTAGCTGAAAAACGCTGCCGACGATGAGTGGGAATTGGTGTTTTAGGGCTTCTTCATGCGCTCGCACCACGCCGGCTAATGAACACTCATCGGTGATCGCCAGCGCTTGATAATTGAGCTTAACCGCACGCGCGATCAGCTCTTCGGCATGGGAGGCACCATGTAAGAAACTGAAATTGGTTTGGCAGTAAAGTTCGGCGTAGTGGGGGAGCATTTTGTGTCTTGTGATTGATAATTTTTATGGTGCGTTTGGTGATTGTCGGTACTATGCTGGGCTTATCAGCCCAGCCTACGCTTTGCAGCCTAACCGACTCAAAAAATGCGTAGGTTGGTGCTGAGCAAAGCGAAGCCCAACAATGGTATTGATGCCTTGCGAGTACGATGCTGGGCTTTGCAGCCCAGCCTACTATGGGTGCTTGCGTAGGTTGGCGCTGAGCACAGCGAAGCCCAACATTGGTATTCATACACGGCGATTCTTCACGGCTTAATAAAAATCCCGTATCACCCAAACACCCCATGTAAAAACCAAGCTTCATCTTCCTGCATCAATCTTTCTTGTCCTATTCGCTCCCGATAAATCCAATAACGATAATGTTTGCTGCATTCGGCGATGAAATAATCGCGGGTGACGAGTTGGCCATTCCACCAGCCTGCTTCGATTCGCTCTGCTGGCGATAAAAGTTTGAGGCGTGAGCCGTAATAAGGACTGTGTTGTCGAACGCTCAGTGCAAGCGGGGCTTTGAGTAACCAGCTGGGACGTGGATTGCGGAAAGCGGGTGCCGGTGATGTCGTCTGCGATTTGTCGAGTACCGAAATCCAACGATTCGCGACTTCGGGGCGATGATCTGCATGCGGTGCCGCTTGTAGCACGTGTTCTGCACCTAAACGAGCGATCAGAAGTTCGACTAGGCGGCTTTGGTTTTCATGTTGACTGCCATGGTCGGGAAACAAAGACGTACTCAACGCTTGGCGTGCTTCGATCTCATTGACTTCTAAGCGCACCGCAATGGCGGCGCTACTGAGTTGCCATTGCGCCAGTCTTTCTTTTAAGAGGCGTGTGATGTGTTCTTCTTGCCAGCAGGCTTTGGCAAAGGGAATGTGCAGCACACTAGGTGCGACGGCTTGTCGACCACGCTCATGCTCGAGTATCAGCGTGATTTGTTTGATGGCTTGTTGCTGCAGATTGAGCCAACCGCATAGTTGCAATACTAGGCCACGGGTGAAATGAAAAATGGTATCGGTTTTATCGATACGATCAGGGAGTTCAGAGCGAGCATGAAACGTGTCGGGAACCGTGATCCATTGATGCAAAGCGACTTGTTCTCCATACGCCATGTCTAGCGCAGTGAGTAAGCCTTTGCCACAGCGGCGTTGCAGACCAGCACGCGGCAATTGGCGTAAGGCGGCAAGATCGGTGCAAGCGATTCCTTGTAGCCAATCGAGGTATTTGCGACTCGCAGGCAATAAATAACAAGGTAGTGGATTGAGATGTCGTGCCAAACGTCGCTGACTTAAGCAGAGTTGTAGCTGGCGATGGCGCTTGTGTTTGTTGTACGTTTTTTGTGCAGGTTTTTGTGCCAATAAACTTGCCGCACTGGCGTTTCTTGCTATCCCTATGTGCGCACTGACACCAATATATCTTAAGTCCTGACGGATGCGTTGATACAGACGGCGTATGCCACCAAACAGGCGCAAGCTGGCAGCGACTTCAATCAAAATGATATCTGCGTGATCTTCACAAATACACACTTGGGGCGAATACTGTAAGAGACTGATTGCCACCTGCTGGCGCAAAGCTTGTTCTAAGGCGGTGTCACGTTGTTTGATAATCGCTTGCTTACATAATAAGGCGATACTGTTTTGTCGCATCCCGGGCAAAAGACCGCAGGCTCTTGCGTCTTCGCTTAAGGCGTAGATCTGTTGTTGTTCGCAAATGACGAGATGAGCGTGTCCAACTTGCTCAGCCAACCAATGCGGACGAAATACCTCCAGCGCGAGCTGCGGCAGATAAACGGCTATCCACAGAGGAGGAATCAAGGGTTTCATGGGCTCGCTGATGACGTTGATGCTGATTGGCTGGTAATAAAAATTGGGGAACTAAATCCTTAAATGGGAGCACGATGGGTTTGGCTTGCTGCGCCCCTCGTCGTTTAAACACCTCGATCTGTAAGCCAGTGTGCTCGAGTGCCAGTTTTAAACGTAAGGGCGCGGGTGAGGGACTGAGCTGACTTTCCCATGGGCGTATTAGGCAAAATAAACTACGCCCACTTTGCGCCGCCATATGCAGACGACGCAAAGCATCACTTTTAAAATTCTGACGTGCAGGCTGCCAGAGTAAGAGCGCGCTACAGGCCTGATTTTTTACGATCTGCTCGGCAGCCCATAAAGCGTCTTGCGGTTTGTTACAAGGTAGCCATAGCACCCGCGATAAATCTAAACGTAGCGCCGACAGTGCTAAGATTTGTGGCTGATACGGTGTGTTTAATAAAATAATTTGACCTTCGCGTAGCTGTGCGAGAGCAGGGCTAAGTAGTTGCAATTCTGCACTGCCAGCTTGTTGAACAAGCAACTCTGTGAGATTCGATAAAGGCCAACCCGCGCCTGGCAATTCCTCAGCAAGAGCCTGGTGTCCACAGTCTATATACTCGCCAAAGCACCGCCCCAGCTGCGATGCGCGCCATAAGGACGGATGCAGGCTTTCTAAATTAGTGCTGGATTGAGGAGATGTAGTGCAAAACATAATAGGAAGTATACTGTATGGATGTACAGTATATTCCTTGTTTTGGAAATTTTCAAAAGTTTGTTTTTCTGAGGTTTTTCTATTTCAAAGATCACACAGATCGCGATTGAAGTGTGAATGCTTTACACCGAATTTATACCTGATAGTTCGCATGATCGCCTTGCTTCTCCTGACAAACATAGAGTTTGTCACCTTGGCACTTGGCAGGGCGATCTGTGTTTTACAGGCACATGTCTTTGAGAGGGGGAGTTGCATACTGCTCAAATTCCCTGCAACAAGCTTGCTAGTCAAGCTGGCAGATGCACACATAGACATGTTCAATCTTCTATATACGCACCTGACTCTATCTCATTTGATTTTTTCGAGCAGGTATATGATGCGATCTGTGAGTTGATCGCATCAACGGAATCGTAGCCGAAGAAACGCTCGATCGGCTTCATGAATCAGTTTTTCTCTCGTCTTAGACTAAGCTAAAACCTGTGTCATTGATGCCGACAAGTGCAATTGCCGCACTGACGTCGGTGGGCGTGATCAGTTTCGCAATCTCTACACCCTTTGTGTAGTTTTCCTGGGGTGAATTGAAGTTAATCCCTTGTTGAATCGCGAAGTAGGTTCCTACTAATACTTTATTGTCCAATAAGTCTGCGACCCAGCCGTAGTCCACTCTACCTTTGAATGAATGCGCAGAATCTAGCATCGTCTTGATTAAGGTGCCACGGGTTTGATCGCCAGTAGTTAATGCATTCGACCAGTAGTTGAGTCCTTCGGCATCAACTTCTGTTCTGCCTAAGACATTCAAATAAACAATTTTCACAAAATCGACGTTGCTCATCGTACTTGAATAACCTGTGAGTGCGGAAAACACAGGGCTGATTGCAGCGTTGTAAAACGAGGTTCCTATGATTTCAATTGAAGTGCCGTTGCGATTTTGGTCTATCCAATAACTCATGCCGTCAGCATCTGGAACGCGATTGAAGTAGGCAATGTACAACTCAATAATCGATTTAAGGGAATTGGGATCGATGGTCTTCGCATTTTCTCCGACTTTTAAATTAATCGACATGTCGGAAAACTTGATGATTTCCATATTACTGAGTTGATCTATTCCGTCAGTGCTCAATTTGTCCTCGACCGAAAAATTCCCTGCCTGCTTGAGGATACTGTAATCTTTTCTTGATCCTAGATAAAACGCCGTATCTATACCTGCACCACCATCGAGCTGGTCGTTGCCAGCATTGCCCCTTAAAACGTTGCTTACGACATTACCAATCAGCACATCGTCTCCCAAGCCGCCAATCGCGTTTTCAATTGTCGTGTTGTTGCCGATCATAAAACTTCCTGTGCCCACCGTTGATAATTGGCCGGCTTGGAGCCTAATATTAGTGGCAGTTGCAGTCGCCGAGGCGTTGATAGTGTCAATTCCGTTTTCGTCGTTCAATATCGTATCGGTCGAACCAAACTCATTGGTCATTACGTATTGTGAGTCGAGTGAAATGGCCGATCCCCAAGCGCGGACGGTCAGGCTGTTATAGCTCGCCACGACGCCTGTTACCCCATCCGCTAATCTGAGTGTCCAAGTCCCGATACTGGTTTCTCCCAAAAAAGCGGTCGAGCCAATAGTGAAAGTTTGTGGCCACGCCGACTCTGCCACTGTCATGTTTGGCGCGCCTTCGACTAATGGCCTAGTGAGGGGTAATTCGAAAAGCATGATAGTGGTGCCAGAGGGGGAGGTAATGCTGGCCGCTAATTGACTCGGGCTATCGGCGGTGAGATTTAAATCGAACTCCATACGTTCAATTCGGATATTGTCGGTGAGTGTTGCGCTCACTGATAATATCGTCGAATCATTGTCTGGTATTGCAGCGCTGGGGCTGTTAGAGGCGCCTTCGGACATCTTCCAATTGGCGTAAGTGCCAACACCACCACTCCAGGACTCCGCTAAACGTGTTGCGGCAGAGACGTCAATTAGCCCATATCCAAAATCACGCGAAAAATGCATACCACCCAAGTTCCAATCGAGCGCTTTGTTCATCACCCAGCTTGGATTGGCTTCATCAACTTTGCGTGCCGTCATAGCAAGTATGCTAGCGACATCGCGAAACCCTAACGATGGATTTGCTTGTAAAATCAGAGCCGCCGCGCCGCCGACCATAGGCCCGGAATAGGAAGTCCCCTGGCTTTGATAAGCATAGTCGCCCGCGGTACCCTCTGTTTTGTTATAACCAGCGGCACCTTGTACGTCGGCAGACATGATCCCATAACCACTATTCACAGATTGATCTTGTGTTGTGACGCCACCCGGCGCTGTGACCAACAGACTCGCTCCGGGTGTTGAGTACTCAGTGGGTTTGCCGTGCTCGTCGATCGCTCCGACGGCGATAACTAATTTGTTGTTAGTGAAATTAGACAACGAGACATCGGCTCTGTTTTGTCGTTCATTGCCACCCGATACTTCGATGATCATTCCGAGACCATCACGAGCTTCATTAGCGGCGCGTATCAGCGCTGCACCCCATGCAATATCACTGGCTGTGCCAGAAACTCCAAAGTTTTCTGCGAACGCTGGATCTTGACCCCATGAGTTGACACTAATACTAGCTCCAGCTGCGAGATTGGCGAGGAAGAGTTTGGCTACATCCACGCCATCAGCAAGTACTAAGCCTGGAATGATTTTTGCGTCATAGGCAACACCTACGCCACCGATGCCGTCATTTGCAGCCATACCGATAATCGAGCCAACTACAGTGCCATGGGAACTGTCCGCATTCACAAATCCCTGCCCGATAGTTTGTCGCGCACCATCATAGACTAGATCAATACGTAGATTGGCAATTAAGGAGGGATGGGTGAGATCCATTCCGTCATCGTTGACAGCAATTAGAATTCCTTTCCCTGTATATTTTTCCCAAGCGGACAAAATGTTAATGTCGATACGTGATGTGCCGCCGCGCTGGCCAGTGTTGACCAAGTACCATTGAGCCTCAAAAAGCGGGTCGTTGTAGGATTTTTTCTTCATGGTATGCCTCTCGGTTTGGTTTGATACGAGCAAGATCGGATTCGATCGTTTTCGTTTTTCTCATTGAATCTATGTAGTCTGCAACACACATAAACACGGGATTAATTGCATGGATTTTTTGCATTTCACTTGTTTATGAAGAGCTAAAAAGATGCTATCGCATTAATGTAGAAAAGAACGGCGCTTAATATACGTTAAAGTTGCGCGAGGTGGCATTAGAAAGACAAAAACTGTTGCGTTCTCCAATTAAGCTGATTTCAGTAAAACTGTCGTAATAGATTGGAAGCATAAATTTGAATTGAACCCGTGTTTCTATAAAACTGAGTTTGCTCCAAAAAAGCTTTACGATTAAATAGTTTAGGTTTAAAGTAGTTGTGAGGTCAGCCAAGCTTCAATCAAAGTAGCCCCTATTTCTGTAAATCAGACTCCATGGAGACTTAGTAATGTCTATGCGTTTTCACCAGTCCGCGCATGTGGATACCTTTGCATTCGAGCATTTACCGCCGCCTGAGCTATGGCCGGATTTGGTGTTTGAACGACCAGAGTTGCAATATCCTGAACGTCTCAATTGTGCGACTGCTTTTTTAGAAGAAATTGCGGGTAAGGGCTTTGCCGATAAAGTGGCAATACGTAGTGCTAGCGGGTCATGGACTTATGCCGAGTTGTGTGCCAAGGTCAATCAAATCGCGCATGTGCTGGTCGATGATATGCGTCTAGTGCCAGGCAATCGGGTGTTGTTGCGTGGTGCGAATAATCCCATGATGGCAGCATGTATTTTGGCGGTTTGGAAAGCTGGTTGTGTCGCTGTGCCTACCATGCCTTTGTTGCGCGCCAAAGAGTTGAGTGTAATTATTGATAAAGCAAAAATCTCTGCCGCATTGTGTTCTGCAGCTCTGCAAGAGGAGTTGGAGGCAGCGCAGAAATTGAGTCCGGTGTTGCAACAATTTAAGATCTTTAATACCGATGTGGCGGACTCGGTCGAACAATTGATGGCGTCCAAATCAAGTACCTTCAAAGCAGTCGATACCCACGCCGAAGATGTTTGTCTGATCAGTTTCACTTCGGGTACAACGGGTAAGCCGAAAGGCACCATGCATTTCCACCGTGATGTGCTAGCGATTTGCGATTGCTTCCCGCGTTCAGTTTTGCAATCGCAAGCGAGCGATACCTTTATCGGTACGCCGCCTTTGGCATTTACTTTTGGTCTTGGCGGCTTATTGCTATTCCCTTTGCGCATAGGCGCAACCGCGGTCTTGCTAGAGAAACTCACACCAGAAACTCTATTGAAAGCGATCGATGACTATCAGGCGACTATCTGTTTTACAGCGCCAACCTTCTATCGCCAGATGCTGCCTATGGTGCCGAATTTTTCACTGAAGTCATTGCAAAAAACGGTCTCTGCTGGTGAGACTTTACCTGCAGCGACGCGTGAGGCTTGGCAAGCAGCGACGGGCTTAATTATGATCGATGGCATAGGCGCGACGGAGATGTTGCATATCTTTATTTCGGCTGCAGGTGAGCACGCACGTTCAGGAGCGACAGGTAAAGCGGTTCCGGGTTATCAAGCCTGTGTGCTTGACGAGAGTGGCAATCCTGCGCCTGTTGGAATAACTGGCAGGCTGGCCGTCAAAGGTCCGACCGGTTGTCGTTATCTGGCTGATGATCGACAAAAAAATTATGTGCTGAATGGTTGGAATCTGACCGGTGACGCTTACGAAATGGATGCAGAAGGTTATTTTCATTATCGTGCTCGCACTGACGACATGATCATCACCGCGGGCTATAACGTCGCGGGACCAGAAGTCGAAGAAATTATCTTAAAACATCCGGCAGTCGCGGAATGTGCTGTTGTCGGTTTGCCGGATGAAGAACGCGGTCAAATCGTCAAAGCGTTCATCGTTTTGCGTGATCTCAGCCAAGCTAGTGACGAGCTGGTGAAGGAGATACAGAGCTTTGTCAAAGCGAATGTCGCGCCGTATAAATATCCGCGCTGTATAGAGTTCAAAGATGCTTTGCCTCGCACGGAGACGGGCAAAGTGCAGCGGTTTAAGTTGAAGCTGACCAGTTAATATAAGTGAATAGGATCTAGTAAGTTGTAGGGCGGGTGAAAGCCGCGCCGTCACCACATCAAGTAGCTGAGCAGCGCGGGTTTCACCCGCCCTACGAGATCTAGATTGAAACCAAGTTTGCACAAAAAACGAATCGATAAAAATATGAACATACTTTGCATAGGCGGTGGCCCCGCTGGTCTGTATTTTGCGCTGCTGATGAAAAAG
>JAYVHZ010000184.1:0-13422 GCA_043770645.1 Undibacterium sp.
CGGTGTTGAGTTTTTGAGTCTTGTGAAGGAAAAATATCCTAACACCATACGACTAGTTTTATCGGGCTATACAGAATTGAAATCGGTAACCGATGCGATTAATGAAGGTTCGGTATTCCGCTTCTTAACAAAACCTTGGGATGATGACAAATTACGAGAATGCGTGAGCGAGGCATTTCAGTACAAAAACTATGGGGATGAAAATAGAAAACTATCGCTGCAAGCACAAAATAGCAATTTTGAGCTCGCCATCGCTAATCGGCAACTCGCGGAAACCATCGAAAAGAAACAGCATCAGATCACAGTGCATACGCATAGTCTTGATATCGTCCGAGAGGCCCTACGTTATACGCCGGTTGCTGTGCTTGGTTTAGATGATCAATATATGGTGGCCTTTATTAACTTAGCTGCCATCGAACTATTTAAAGAGCTGCCTTTGAATTTCGGCGATGAATTATTGTTTTGCCTTCCTGAGTTGGGCGAAATGATTATGCACACTAGCGAGTCTTCTTCCAATTTGTTCTTGTTTAACCGACAAAAATTCATTGTTCGCTGGTTTAATATGGGAACGTCATCGACCAAAGGAAAAATCATCACGCTCTCATTGGTAGAAAATGTCCCAGAAGAGCTAAGTCACACGCAGTTCTCTGCAAGCGGTTAAACAATCGAGCCTATCGTCAGTCTGCGAAATTGTAGGTGCCATTCAATCATCACTCCTATTACGACATTGCTGTTCAAAGAGATACATCATGGAAGACCAAACTGACGCTTTCGAGCAATTTAATTTTGATGAACTCGTAAGTGGCCCATCGAAGGGAAAGGATTCGGATGGTGTAAGCCAATCGCCATCGGATCGTTTGCAATATTTGATCGATAATACGCCGGCCATTATTTATACAAGCGTCCCGACAGGTGATTTTAAAATGACCTTTGTTAGCGCGAATGCACTTAATGTACTCGGTTATCGTCCTGAAGAAATGATCGCCGATCAAAATTTTTGGTTTGAACATCTGCATCCAGACGATAGAGCTGCAATATTTTCGAGTTTGGCAATGCTGTTTTCTGAAGGAAAAAAAACTTATGAGTATCGTTTTTTAAGTAGTACCGGACACTATGTTTGGATGCATGACATGCTCAAGTTGATACGCGATGAACAAGGAAATCCCATCGAAGTCGTCGGCTCACTGACTGACATTACCGAGCGCAAGTCAATGGAAGTGGCTTTGCAAAAAAAGGGTGAAGAACAACGACTCTTAATCGCACAACTGAACGAAGCACAAGAACAGCTTATTCAATCAGAAAAAATGGCCTCAGTTGGGCAATTGGCGGCAGGCGTGGCACATGAGATCAATAATCCAATCGGATTCGTCAATTCGAACATGGGGTCTTTGAAAAACTATATTGATACACTATTTTCCGTTCTTGATGACTATGATCTCTTAGTTAAAAAATTTCCAGCTGGTCATGATGTTACCAAGCGATTTCAAGCGATCCACGAAAAGGCTGATCTTGATTTTCTTCGCACTGATGTCCACGAGCTCCTGGGTGAATCAATGGATGGTCTCAAACGTGTCAAGGATATCGTGCAATCCTTAAGAGATTTTTCTCATGTCGGTGAAGTCCAGTTAATTGAAGCCGATATACATCAGGGAATAGACAGTACTTTAAATATTGTGATGAACGAGATTAAATATAGTGCGACAGTGGTCAAAGAGTATGGGCAGCTTCCGTTGGTGAAGTGCCTGATTTCACAATTAAACCAAGTCTTCATGAACATGTTAGTGAATGCTGCCCACGCCATGAAGCAGATGGGACAAATTACAATTAAAACGCGTCAACAAGATGCCTGGGTCGTTATCGAATTTATCGATAACGGCTGTGGTATCAGTCCTGAAGCACTACCCCGAATTTTTGAACCTTTTTTCACGACTAAACCAATAGGAAGTGGAACGGGACTAGGATTATCCTTGTCTTATGGGATTGTAAAAAAACACGGTGGACGCATTGAGGTTGCAAGTGAAATGAATGTCGGCACGTGTTTCAGCATATTTTTACCTATCCATCCCACTATCCAAGAAATCTAAAAGCCAGTAAATTAATAGACGCTATGGAGCAAACGTTGAATAAAGAGAATTCTCAAGAATCGGGTAAAGAATTGAACGATGAGTTCACTTTGAGCGCGCCAGCTACTCAAATGCTGAATCAGGTGATCAGTCAAACCCAATCAACTATCTCAAATGAGGCGCTTGGAAGAGATGTTCTGAATAGTTTTGGTGCAGAGTTGGCGCAATTTCTGGACGGCATACCAATTTGCACTATTGTCATCGATATGACACATAAGGTGACGCACTGGAATAAAGCTGCCGAGTTTTTTTTAGGTTATCCTAGGGCATCAATGGTTGGCACGTCAGATCAATGGCGACCATTTTATGGGTATCAACGACCTATCCTGGCGGATTTGATTCTTGACAGTGAGATAGACTTAAAAATTAGACGACTTTATCAAGATAGACTTGCGAAGTCGCCGCTCATCGAAGGTGCTTATCACGCCAGCGATTTTTTTCCTAATTTAGGTGAGCACGGACTCTGGTTACATTTTACTGCCGCGCCGTTATTTGACCGTGATGGAAAGGTAATAGGTGCAATTGAAATTCTTGAGGACATTACGGAGCGTCGTGAAGCTCAGCACGCACTAGAACACGCGCACGCCAATTTGGAGCGATTGGTTATTCATCGAACCAATCAATTAAAGGAAGCAAATAGTAAGCTGGAATCGGATCTTCTATATAGACAGAGTATCGAGCAAGAACTCATGACAAGAAACGCTGAGTTAATGAAGGCAAACCAAGATTTATCGAGTGCACAAAATCAGCTCATGCAATCGGAGAAAATGGCATCCATTGGTCAATTGGCTGCGGGTGTTGCACATGAGATTAATAATCCGATTGGGTATATTTTTTCAAATATAGGTTCACTAGAGAAGTATGTCGATACGCTGTTTGATATGCTTCGATTCTATGAATCCATCGAACATCAAATTAATTCAATTGAATCTAAAGAACAACTCAAAAAAATGAAGGAGCAATGTGAGTTGGCGTACTTAATTGAAGATATTCCAGAGCTGATAGGACAGTCAAAAGAAGGCATCGATCGCGTCAGAAAAATTGTACAAGATTTAAAGGATTTTTCGCGGGTAGACAGTAATCTGGAGTGGCAATGGACTAATTTACATCTTGGATTTGATTCCACATTAAACGTCGTTAATAATGAAGTGAAATACAAAGCCGATGTGATCAAGAATTATGGTGATATTCCAGATATAGAATGTTTGCCGTCACAGATTAATCAAGTGATTCTCAATCTGGTTGTGAATGCTTCCCATGCAATGGGTAATGAACGAGGTACCATTACCCTAACGACCTCACGAGAGGATGATCATGTCATTATCAAAGTCGAAGACAACGGTTCAGGCATTCCACCCGAACTATTATCACGGATTTTCGATCCTTTTTTTACAACCAAACCGGTAGGGAAAGGGACAGGCTTGGGACTGTCGCTTTCTTACGGGATTATTAAGAAACATCATGGAGAGCTAACCGTAGAGAGTCGTTTAGGTATGGGGACATGCTTCAAGATTCGCCTTCCAATTCAACAAAGCGATAAAGACGTCACTTCTGAAAGTCAGTGATTATGGAAGACTACAAAAAAATGTCTGAGCGTTCTGATTTGCCAAAATCTTCTTCGAGACCCCGCATTTTGTGCGTTGATGATGAACCCAATATTTTATCTTCCTTGCGTAGATTATTTCGAACACAAGGTTATGATGTCTTGATCGCTAATAGTGGTGCCGAAGGCCTATTGTTACTTGAAACAGAAACAGTTGATTTAATTATTTCGGACATGAGAATGCCCGTTATGGATGGTTCGGCTTTTTTAGAAATAGTGAGATCGAAGTGGCCAGAAACAATAAGACTGTTATTAACTGGATACGCTGATATTCAATCCATCATTGATGCGATTAATCGTGGTGAAATCTACCGCTACATCACCAAACCATGGGATGATCAAGATATTCAACTCATAGTCAAGCATGCTTTAGAACGAAAGGAATTGGAGTTCGAAAAGAAGCGATTGGAGGCATTGACGTTTCGTCAAAATGAAGAGCTAAAAGAACTCAATGCTACCTTAGAACAAAAAATCCAAGAGCGAACTAAAGATCTCCGACATGCTCACGATCTTTTGTTAGTAGCAAATGAAAAATTAAAAAATAGCTTTTTGACTTCAATTAAGGTTTTTTCAAACGTCATTGAAATGCGTGGTGGAAAATTAGCAGGGCATTCGCGCCAAGTGGCAGAGCTAGCTAGAAAAATAGCGCAAAAATTAGAACTCGGTGCTGGCGATATCCAAAATATCTTTGTTGCTGCATTACTGGCTGATATCGGCAAGATGGGCTTTTCAGATGAACTGATTAATACCCCATTAAGTCAATTGACTTCGGACCAGTTGGGCTTGTTTTATAAGCATGCTGTTCGCGCCGAGCAGCTATTATTACCACTAGATGATTTGCACGATACGGCAAAAATAATACGATCACAGCATGAGCGTTTTGATGGAAAGGGCTTCCCCGACGGATTAATTGGTGAGCAAATACCCTTAGGGGCTAGGGTACTCGCGATCGCAAAAGATTATCATCAACTACAGATTGGTACGCTAACGCCCAAGCGCTTGTTTCCCGATGATGCTAAGGTGCTCATTATTAAGGGGGCGGGCAGTCGATATGATAATCGACTAATTGAAGGCTTTAGGCGAGTCTTTAATGATAACGACGTTGATGTGGCGATACAGATCGTCAAAGTCAGAAATTTGCTACCCGGCATGGTAATCGCTACGGATTTGGTTTCACAAGAAGGGATGCTTTTGTTGCCAGCTGACTTTGTTTTAGAACAAACCACGATCGAAAAGTTAAGATTGTACGATGTGGCGCGAGGCGGAAATTTGACAGCACATATCCATACCAAAAGGAAAACATAATGCGCAGAATACTACTTCTTGATGACGAAAAAAACGTTCTCGCCGCGCTAACGCGAAGTCTTAAGCAGCTGTATACGAGTAGCGAATTAGCCATAGAGAGTTTTTCCGATGCAAAAACTGCTATCGAACGATTCGCAACAGTCGATTTTGATTTCGTCGTCTCCGATTACCATATGCCCGGAATGAACGGCATTGATTTTTTACGTATAGTCAAAGAAATTCGTCCAGACACGATACGGTTAATGCTAAGCGCTTCCGCTGATTTCAGAACGGTGATGGAGGCAGTCAATGAAGCCGAAGTTTTTCGCTATATTCCAAAGCCTTGGATCGCGGAGGAGTTAAAAGAAATTATCGAAATCGCGACACATCACCGCACGCAAATAATCGAAGACAAACGATTAGCCGAACAACGCAGAGAACAATTAAATCCTGTTACCCCAGAGGAAAGAGAAATACGCCGATTGGAAGACATTGAACCTGGCATCACCAAAGTGAATTGGGAGCCAGATGGGTCAATTAAGATCGATTAATACCTAGAATATGACGCTAGTCCCCGGCCCAAAAAGTCGAAGTTTGCTTTTTTGATTCGGGAGAAGTTAGTATTTCGGGATAAGAATCTAAGCAAGCCTTTTGCCCGCTAGCGTGACAGCAAGATACTTACTGCATTGCCACCAAAACCCACCGCATTCACGAGAATTTTTCGAATCTGCTTGCGACGTGTGGATAGTGGAATATACGGGACAGGTATGAAATATTGATGCTGCAGCATGAGTACCGCCATCTGCAGACTTAGTATTCCTGATGCGCCAAGGGTGTGCCCGATTTTCCACTTATTGCTTGTACACATTGGCATATGATGCGAGAACACACGCTCAATTGCTTGCCACTCGTAGAGGTCACCTTTAATTGTCCCAGGCGCATGCATCACCACCACATCTATCTCACTTGGATCGGTGTTTTTGATAGCCATGCGCATAGACTTTTGAAAGCAAATTGCCGCCTCAGACAACCCTGTGCTTGTGAACGCATCATCTGTTGCATAGCCAACCTCATCAATATACGCGATTGCATTTGCTTCAGAGCTGATGTCTAAGCAGGCGATGCCAGCAGCCTCTCCTAACACCATACTGTTGAACGTTTTTGTCAGATCTAAGGCACGACAAGGATAGATAGCATCACCCCTCGCATAGATCTTTAGCGCCTGCATTTGATGCAACGTAAACGACGTCAACGCCGCCTCGCTACCCCCTGCAAGAAATCTGCTTTCCATGCCTGAACGTAGCCACGCAACCGCGTTCATGATGGCATGCAGAGAGGTCGAACATGTGACCGATAAGGAAATGCTAGGCCCGTTTGCTTTGAGGTCACGTGCGACCGTGCTTGCTAAGTTGCCGAGCGTTGTCGTAGGCGAGGAGTGCGGGGACACAGTACCACCGTCTAAAAATGTACTGTGATGGTTCTCGAATTGTTGTGTCGCACCTCTTGATGAACCTAGGAAGACACCGAATTGGCGGTTGCTTCCCCACTGCGATTGTTCAAGCGCTTGACGTGCGACCCACATGGCATAGATAACACTCGCATCAAGTTGGGGGTACTGTGTATTTTCTGTGCGAATTATTTGTAGTTGCGCTTGTAATTCGTCACGGATACAAGCCATGAACTGCATTTCCTTATTTACCAGTTTTTTTTGAATATGGGTTTGTTGACTTTGATAATTACGCCAAATTTCATCTGCTGTGGCGCCCAATGCTGAAATGGTGCTGAGTGCGGTGATGGCGATTCTGGCGTTCATATGAGCTCGGATAAGATAAAAGTAAATGTAATTTAAGCGCTCGTTGTGTGCGCCAGAATTTAGGAAAAGAGGCGAACTCTAAAGCCCTGCAAGAACGACAGCAAGAACGATGATGAAAAAGCTTTACGCTCATCAAGAAAGTTGCTTCCACAGAACGTAGCGAGAATGAGTTACAAGGTTTTGCGATCCCAATTGCAATTGCCACGCGAGCGTTGAAAAACGAAACAAGCCTTATCTGTGTTTGATTTTGTTGATCTAGGGCAAGGAAATGACTTGGAGATAATGCAAAACCAGTGGAATATTAAGTCATCTGCCAGTTGACGTATTGATACCAAAATTCCTGTGATTATCTAGTGAATAAAAGCTTCTATTTCTCCGATGCCAAAGCCATATTTGGACGATTTCTGCCCCAACCAAACACGTTGGGACACAAGGAACGTTTCGTCGTTGCGTCGGGTGCTTTATCTAGTTTGTTATTCGCGACTTTATCCAGTTATTTAATTTGGGGAAGTTTTGGTTCGGTTCCTTTATTGGTAGCGCCAATGGGTGCGACTTCTATACTTATATTTGCCCTACCATCTAGCCCTTTAGCGCAACCATGGTCGGTATGCTTTGGCAATTTTATATCCGCTAGTATTGGCGTCGCGTGCGCGACTTTGCTAGGTCATCATCCAGTGGTTGCCTCGCTTGCGGTTGGGCTTTCTATCTTGGCGATGTTTGCTACTCGTAGCCTACACCCACCAGGCGGCGCAATGGCACTTTTGGCAGTGCTTGGGGGGAACCAAATAGAGCACCTTGAATGGTATTTTGTATTGGAATCCGTTGTGCTGCAGTCGACTTGTTTGGTCATCATTGCGGCAGGTTTTCACCATTTGCGAAAGGTGAATTATCCACAATCGGCAAGACTAAGCGAGAATTTGCATCGAACAGGCGATCAGCAAATCAGCGCTAGACTAGGTGTTACCAGTGCTGATCTCGATGTTATCTTGGCTAAGCATGGAAAACTACTCGATATTAGTCGAACTGATTTACAAACATTGATCACGAATACCGAGATACAAGTGCAACGCCGGCGACACGGAGTTATTCGGTGTAGTGAAATTATGTCACGTCATGTCGTCACAGTTAAATTTGAAACGAGGCTCGAAGAGTGTTGGCAATTATTACGAACCCATAAAGTCAAAACACTGCCTGTCATTGACGATCAAAGAAAAGTGATTGGAACAGTAAGCCTCATCGATTTCTTAAAAAATGTGGACCTCGATGTCTACCATGATTTTGATCTGCGTTTGCGGCAACTGCTCGAGAATACGCATCGTTTGACTGGTAGTAGATATGAAGTTGTCGGGCATATCATGAACACGTCAGTCCAGACTAAAGCGGACGATTGCGATATCCTTGAATTTGTGGCGCTTTTTACCGATCTTGGCCTGCACTCTGTTCCGATTTTGAATTCGAATGGCGAGTTGCAAGGTGTCATTACACAGACGGACTTGATTGCTGCCTTGTATCGTATGCAGATTGAAAAACTGCTCGATACTTAGAACCATTGCCTTTAGTTATTATTGTTTTCAATGCTTGGTTATTTATTATATTCAGATGGTTGGGAGTAATGAATTTCATCTATATATTCGTCGACGACAAACTTGTGGTGGGCTAAGTTTGATGTCCAAGATTATTGAATTATGTTTTTGCGGCTTTACTAGATATCTCGAAACAGAACTACATGGTGCATCCCCCATTTCATTGACCTAAGACAAAGACGAGCGTGCAGCGTATCGCTACTATCTTACGCATGAAAACACTCGATCTTGTAGCGCCCGCAGGTAGCTTAGTTGCCCTCAAAGCAGCGGTTGACAAAGGTGCCGATGCCGTTTACTTAGGCTTACGCAATGCCACCAATGCCCGTAATTTTGGAGGATTAAATTTCACCGATGCCGATATCCGGCTTGGCGTGGAGTATGCCCATCAACGCGGCAAACAAGTGCTGTTCGCCATCAATACTTACCCGCAAGCGCGAATGGCGCAAGAATGGCATGCTGCCATCGATACCGCGGTATTACTGCGTGCCGACGCCATCATTTTGGCAGACCCCGGCTTAATGGCCTATGCACGTCATCGTTATCCAGATGTGCGTTTGCATTTATCAGTGCAAAGCTCATCCACCACGGTCGATGCAATCGAATTGATGCGCGAACAATTTGGTATACGCCGCGCTGTTCTGCCGCGTGTGTTGACCCTGACCGAAATTGAAAAAATCATTCGTCAGACTGACGTTGAAATCGAGGTATTTGGCTTCGGTAGCTTGTGCGTCATGGCGGAAGGACGTTGCTTGTTATCGAGCTATGTCACTGGGGACTCTCCAAATAATAAAGGTGTCTGCTCACCTGGCCATGCCGTTAGCTGGGAAGAAAAAGACAAGGTCTTATCCGCGCGTTTAAGTGGCACCTTAATCGACCGCTATGCACCGAATGAAGCGGCCGGTTATCCGACGCTGTGCAAAGGCCGTTTTGAAGTCGAAGGGCAAGTCGATTACGCCTTAGAAGAACCGACCAGTTTGAATGCCATTGGCTTACTGCCGCAGTTACTCAAAATGGGCGTGAAAGCGATCAAGATTGAAGGTCGTCAACGTAGTCCGAATTATGTGTCGCAAGTGGTTGGCACTTTGCGTGCGGCGCTGGATTCGGCGGAACGTGATCCCGAGCGATATACCGCGAGACCGGACTGGAATGCGACATTGGCGAAACATGCTGAAGGCGCGCAGGTAACCCAAGGGGCATTTGAGCGTCCCTGGAAATAATCGTATGCATAAATCCGATTATAAGGCGCATGGCGTTGTTGCCAATGCTCGCAATACCGACGTATTGCTGTGCTTGGCACCTGGCCCTGCATCCCTAGAATCGAATTTCTGAGCACGATTAAGAAAGTAGAAAAACATGAACTAACAACGTAGGGGGGGAAACCCGCGCTGTTCATAGGTCGAGCTTGCTTGCATCATGTTCTAGCGGCGCGGGTTACACCCGCCCTACAAAAGAGTCCTATTTGGGCGCCAAGCTCTGCGCTTTGTTTGACTATTTAAACCTAAAAGAACTTATGAAACTCTCACTCGCACCACTGTCTTATTACTGGTCTAAAGAAGCCACAATGCGGTTTTATGTGGAGGCGATGCACTGGCCTGTGGATATTATTTATTTGGGCGAAGTTGTTTGTTCGCGTCGGCATGTGATGCGTTTGCCAGATTGGATTAGTTTGGCGAAAGCTTGTCGTGATGCGGGTAAGCAGGTGGTACTCTCAAGCTTAACTTTGATCGACAACGAAGCTGATCGACGTGCCATGCACAAATTAATCGATGCCGCAGCGGCCGACGATCTACTGATAGAAGCCAATGATTTTAGTGCCGTACGTGCAATGCAAGGACGTCCTTTTGTCGCTGGTCCATATTTAAATGTGTATCACATCGGCACTTTAAATTGGTTACGTGAATTAGGTGCGATGCGCTTTACGCCGCCGATAGAATTAAGTGGAGCCGATCTGGCAGCCTTGCAGGCGCAACGGCCAGTTGGTTTAGAAACCGAAGTACAAGTGTGGGGACGTATGGCACTCGCCTTCTCTTCCCGCTGTTTTACAGCCCGCCACCATCGCCTGCGTAAAGATAATTGCGAATTTCGTTGTGAACATTACCCCGATGGACTGGCATTACAAACCCGCGAGCACAGCGATTTTCTGACCATTAACGGCATACAAACCCAAAGCGCGAATTGCTTGGATTTGAGTGCACAAATTCCTGCCCTCAAAAACTTGCAAGTCGATATTTTGCGTCTGCAAGTGCAGTCCAACCATATGGAACAAATCGTCCACGCCTTTGATACTGCACGCCGGCGCGAACAAACGGCTGTGATTGACTCTGCATTTTTACCGCCGCAATCTGAGCGATGCAATGGCTATTGGAACGGTAATTCAGGTATGCAATGGCAAACGATACCAATTCAGGAAATTTAAATGCACCTATGATGAACTTCAATGATTTTCGTTTTCCCCAAGTCTTCGGCAAAATCGGCCAACGCCTGCCTTCACCTGTTGCCAGCGCACCCTTAATGTTGATGTTGGCGCTGGCGCGACAACGCAGCTGGCTCATCGCACCAGAAAATTTATATGGTAAAACATTTCAAATCTACGTCGAAGATCTCGGTCTACGCTTGTGCTTTCGTTGCGACCACGGCCATTTTAAAGCTATTCAACATCAAACTACCGACGTGAGTCTGAGCGCCTGTGCAATGGATTTCTTAAAGCTGGCAACTGCATTGGAAGACGCTGATACGCTGTTCTTCCGTCGTCGCTTAAAAATCGAAGGCAACACAGAATTAGGCATCGGGGTGAAATACTGGATTGATGCGAGCGAACGTCCGGCTTGGTTGAATTTGCTCGCAGAAAAACTGAGTTCAAGTTCGAACACCGGATCACTGTAGCTGCTTACAGCTTAGTAAAGGCATTTGTCCGTGAGGATTATAATATGTTAGGACAACTACCATTGGTATATTCATGCTCGGGATGCTCCAGTGTCGCCCAACTGGCTAACGACTGTGCATTGGAATTGGATAGAGCTGGGCGGGCGCAAATGTCTTGTATTAGCGGTGTGGGCGGTGGTGTGCCATCGTTGCAAAAACTTGCGCAATCTGGTCGCCCCATTTTAGCTATAGATGGCTGCGCACTAGCCTGCGTGAAAGCTTGCCTGGCGCAGGCTGGCGTAACAGCCACGGTACATTTGATTTTAAATCAAGAGGGTGCACGTAAACGATTTCATGTCGATGCGCAGCCTGAGGAGCGAGCGCTCATAACACGAGTGGTTAATCAGGGCCTGCTTGACGTGTATCGTTTAAGTGAACTAGAAAATGAACAATTTTGACAACTTGAATCGCCTGCATAGAGGATGGGGGAAGGGCTTCATTGTATGCACTTCCAAAGCTGATTTTTGCGATTGCATGTTGATTTTGTTAATTGGAAGTTTATGAAAGCGAGCTTCTTTTATTGGTGATGCGAGGACGACGAACTTAGTAGCATGTTGATATCTTAGCGATGAATTTCCACGCGATTTCTACCCAGTCGTTTCGCCTCGTACATGGCGATATCGGCATCTTTAAGCAAGGCTTCCCAGTTGCAGTGTTTAACGTCCAGTGTGGCAATGCCTACGCTTGCCGTAAACTGGATAGGGCCCGCATCGGTGCTAGCGCTGTTGGCAGCAATGGCAGCACGAATTCTATCCATGCACAGTAAGGCTTCATTGCTCGTGGTTTCCGGCAAAATGCACACAAATTCTTCACCGCCGATGCGGCCGAAATGATCGATTTCTCTGAGTTCGCGTAAACAAGTTTGCGCTAGGGAGCGTATCACGGCATCGCCGACGCTATGGCCATAGGTGTCATTAATGCGTTTGAAGTTGTCGATATCGAGCATGCAGACAGAAAAGGGGTGATGGTGACGTTTAGCCAATGCAAATTGGCGTTCACCAAGCTCGTTTACATAAGCACGATTATTCACACCGGTTAGACTATCGTGGCGCGTATGATGGAGTAATTCTTGTTCTACAGCGAAGGTCCTGCGGCGAAATGATCGGATGCTGAGCATCGTGATCCAAGCGATACCTAGGCTAAAGAGATACATCATGAGGCCATTAATAAAATTAAATCGAGGCGCGCTTTGATAACTAAGTACGATAAAAAGCAGGCTGGGCAAACTCAGAAAGTAGAAAAAGGTGCGCACTTGGTAAGTGAGAATGGAAACCGTGAATACGCAGGCGCAAATGCCACTCAAGCCATATAGAAAGCCGTCTTTGAGTAAATACTCGGACAAAATGATGGCGCTGACGTGCGTCCAGTAAATAAGGCTGCAACGCTTGATCGCTGGCCAAGAGTTGAAAAGGGGTAAATAAGCTAAAGCACCAATACTCACTAAGATGCAGCGCACAGCGAGCGTCACCCAAGCATGCGCAGGATCAATTAAATGATCCCACAAATTAAATAATATAACCGCAAGGCTGAAAATAGGACCTAGCACTGGGAGCAGAGCAGCAATCTCCGTATTGTGTTCTGCTGTAAGTTCTTCTTGTTCTTTTGCTGAGAGCGATAGAAAGGAAGTGAAGTCAATTGATTTCATAGTAAGCCTTGTCAACCTACGTAACTTAAATCTCGAGAGACTGCTTTTTTCAGCATTGATGGCGCCCAGTTCTTACCTTAAGCGCGGCGTTCTGGAAACACTCTAGCATTGTTTTGTATTACAAAGCAAATTGCACCGTCAGCCTAATGGTCCTTTTTCTTGTTGTATCAATGGACTTTTGGCTAGTCGTGCTAGTTCCAAAGAACTATGCGCTCTAGTGCCAATGCGCAGCTCCAAGCACCGCTCTGAAGAATGGGCTGCTCTGCCTCAACTCTCTAAACTTTGATCATGTCAAAGAAACCCTCGCGCAAACTTCGAGCGCTCGCGACGTTTGTATAAAGGTTTCTCGCAGTGGCGTGAACATCAGGTTCACCGCTCACATATTAAGGAGCTTGAGATGAGTCATTTTCTGGATAGATTGAAGTTCATGTCTAAGGTGAAATCCACCT
>JAYVHZ010000185.1:0-4248 GCA_043770645.1 Undibacterium sp.
CTCAACGAAGTCGAGAATATCATTCATGGCATTCTGGACGAAACGCATACGATACAAATCGAAGCTGCCAACTCGCGGCAAATTATGTTAGAGGCACAAAAAGAGGTTAAAGAAGCCGAAGTTCGCATCAAAGAATTAGAAGAAAAACTCGCGCACATGAGCGAGTTAGTCAGAGAAGATCAGCTCACCGGCAGTCTCAATCGACGCGGCCTAGATGACGTTTTTGAGCGCGAGGCAGATCGTGCAGATCGTCGAGGAACACCCATGTGTGCGGCGATGCTCGATCTCGATAATTTTAAGAAATTAAATGATACGCATGGTCATGCTGCTGGCGATGAAGCATTGATCCATGTCGTGAGAATTGTGAAGCAAACCTTACGCTCCATCGACGTCATCGCCCGCTATGGTGGTGAAGAATTTTTAATCGTGATGCCAGAAACCAGCCTTGAAGAAGCTGCCCGTGCGATGACGCGAGTCCAACGTGAGCTGACCACCCATTTCTTCACAGCCAATGACCAGCGCCTGTTCATTACCTTCAGTGCCGGCGTCGCCATACGCAATCCGCACGAGTCTCAAGACTCCGTCGTAAAACGTGCTGACAAAGCCATGTACGAAGCCAAAAAATCAGGAAAAAATCGCGTTATCACTGCACAATAAAAAAACCTCGCGAGTACAAAAGCACATCGCGAGGTTTGGTGATTTATTATTGCAAAGTCGCTTTGCGTCCGAAGACAAAAACAATTCAAGTCGTCTGACTAAAGCCGTAAGCCTGTACCAACTTACGTTCGGTTTGATTACTATTAATGAGCTTTGATAAATTCGCCATCCACGGCTCAGTTATGCCGCGAATTTCTCGATCGTCGGCCAAGATTTTTTGAATAATCTTCACTTTCCGTTCACGGACTTCACCCGTTAATCGGATCGGTGCTTCGCCTTCGCGTAAGCTCGCAATATGGCTAGAGCAACGTAACTCCAACTCAGTTAGTCGTTCCCAATCGGCATTGCGCGCGGCATCCAGCATTTGATCGCTAATGGCTGCAACCGATTCATAAATCGTGATCACTTCTTCACTATTTAACATAATTTATGCGCTCGTAAAAGTGGTTGAACGAGGTGCCAAAGCATCATACATTGGCGGTGCTTTTGGAATGCTCGTTGCAGCCGGTAACGCACTCGGTGCAATACCATTCCACGACACTCTCAAGTCTTCTAGCAAGGTCAACACCTCGTGCAGAAGCTCCAATCTGTTTTTCAGATTCGCCTGCAACAATTGCAAACTCATGTACTCGTACAAAGCATCCAAATTAGCAGCAATTTGCCCCCCCGCCGACTTATTTAAACTAGCGCGAAGACCGCCATCAATAATCAAAATCGTTCTCGAAATCGCATGGCCTTTACCTGGAATATCGCCGGCATTCATTAATTGAATTGCCGATTTCAGAGAAACAATGGCGCCATCAAACAGCATCACAATGAGCTCGTGCGGGCTTGCGCCTGAAACACTTGTTTCAGTCCCGATTGTTGCATAAGCATTCGCGCCACTTTGGGAAGATCCAAACATAGTATTCTCCGTATATATTAGAAATTATTGTTCTGTAATGCAGCCAACTGCTGAGTTAAATAAGTGCTAGTTCGAGTCATATTCGCAATCATGGTGTCCAGCGATGAGAATTGTTTGTTATACCGATTTTCCACTTGCGTCAGCCGATAATTTTCGTTGACCTTTTGTTTGCCTAGCTCTTTGATAGACGAGTTAATGCCGTCAATCTTTCCATTGATCGTCGCATCTTTGCCAAAGATCATATTACTCACGGCAGTATTGATCCTAGACCCAAATCCTATAGTCCCGTCAGTGCTCGTCACAAACAGTCGCTTAAGGTCTTTCGAAGGGTCTGCCAAGGTTTGACTAAGCTTATCGCTCTTGACCACGAGTGTTCCATCTGATTGAAAACCGATGCCAGCATCTGACAACACGGCCAGTCCGGCAGGTGCGCCCGGAATCGCGCTCGACAAGGTTGAACGCAATTGGCTCAGCACATTACGTGCAGTGGCATCTCCGGTTAACACGCTTCCTTTACGCGTCGCCGCGTTATAAGTAGTGGCATCTGAGATCTGCTTATTCACCGCATTATAGGCGGTCACAAAAGCGTTAATGGCGGTCGACACTTTTGAGTTATCGGCAGTCAAGGTGAGCTTGGTCGTTGTATTCAGCGCCATTTCTTTGCTCAAATTGAGCGTAATGCCAGCGATCGCATCAGTGATCGTATTGGATGACTTGGTGATGGTGACGCCATCCACTTTGATGACAGCGTTTTTTGCTTCCACATTTTGTGTCAAGTTTGACACCCCACCGGTCGTCCCATTGTAAGCAAACATCGCCAACCCAGCGCCACCACTCTCTGTGACACTAATTTTGGCTGAGGACGCCAAGCCAGACTCCTTGGAAGTGAGAGAGAGCTTAAAATTGCTGCCATCGTTGATAATTGAGGCCGACACACCCGTATTGGCATTATTGATCGCGTCGCGAATACCTTCTAAGGTGTTATTGCTCGAATCAATCGTGAGTGTCTTGGACGCGATATTGGCATTGGCTGCAAACGTAATCGGTGGGCTATTTGAGGCGCTATAGGTGCCAAAATCTAAGGTTATGGTGCCATTCCCAATAGCGGTTGTCTTGCTTGCTACACCACTGGAGATGAGTTTTTGCGATTGCGCTAAAGACTGCACTTCAATATTAAAAGAGCCCGCGCTCGAAGCGCTGTTGACTGTCGCAGTCAACGCTGAGCTATCGGCAACACTGGCCGTAACGGCAGAAAAGGTTGACGACAGATTCAAAGTTTGCGCTGCGGATTGCAAATTAGATAAAGCGCTCTTCATCGAGCCAAATGCGGACAGCTTGGCCTGATAACTAGTTTCCTTCTTTTCGAGTGCTTTAAGAGGCAATTGCTCCGCAGTCATCAATTGACTCACGATGCTTTTCACATCTAAGTTGGACCCAACACCTGGGGAACTAAGAGTTGCCACAATATTCTCCTCAAGAAAACCGTAATATAACTAGTTATCGGCAGAACTTAATCTAACTTAAGAGGCATAAACACCCGTTTATTCTGGTAATGCCGTAGATCTTTCGTATCGTCGTTCCCTCAACGGCGGGAATCCTGGTGCGTAAAAACGAAAAGTCTTTGGATCCCTGCCTAGGCAGTGATGACACCTCAGTGGTTTGCGCTTAACTGAACGGCATTATCGTTTCTTCTGGGTCTTGACATTGGCAAGACACAACAATGCAATAGGAATGCGCAGAACGACGAATAAGACTAAGCAGTTTGCTTGATTAACATACCAGTCGCCTGATCCAAGGCTTTGGCGATTTCTAAGGCTTCTTCTGATGGCATTTGACGGATTAGCTCTTTGGTATCTTGATCGACGACTTTTACAATCACTTGTCCATTGTCGTCATCGAGAGAAAATTCTATGCCCTGCATATTTGACTTAAAAGACTCATTAATCTTACTAACCGCTTCATTAAGCTGTGCTAAAGAGCTAGCTTGTTCTGCAGGCTTTTCTGCAGGATTTTCTGTTACAGGCACATCTTGATTCTGCTTGGATGTTTCGATGGCGACTGGTGTGGCAGTGCGCGAGTTATTGACAGCACTTCTCTCCGGAACGTTTAAGGCCGCAGCTGCGCTATTGCCAATTGATCGGATTTCCATGATATTTCCCTTCTATGGACAAAAACCCGACCGAAAAATTCGGTCAGGTTTTGTACCAACTTCATGTTTGTAAAACTAAGGTTTAACCTCTCAACAGAGCCAACACGCCGTTAGGTAATGAGTTAGCCTGCGCCAACATCGCTGTACCTGCTTGCTGCAAAATCTGACCACGTGTTAATGAGGCTGTTTCTGCTGCAAAGTCGGCATCTTGAATACGGCTACGTGAAGCAGCTGCATTCTCAGAAGACGCTGACAAGTTAGCGATCACAGAATCAAAACGATTTTGAACCGCACCAAACGTACTACGCAGTGTGCTCACGGTGGCCAATGCACTATCAATACGTTGCACTGCATCGAGTGAGCTGGCGACTGTTAAGGTATTGGCTGAAGTCAAGTTGCCGGTGTTTGCAGTCACTGATGCTGCAGCAAATCCAAGGGCAGTGGCACTAGCTGCAGCAGTTGCATCAGCACCACCTAAAGTGATGTCAGCAGAGGAACTCAACTGCAATGCGCCGCCACCACTAATACTTGCATACAC
>JAYVHZ010000186.1:0-12944 GCA_043770645.1 Undibacterium sp.
TTTTTTAAACGAAGCTTGGCCTGTTTTTGAGGCTCAGGCTTGATGTTTTTATCGCGAAATTCTTCGTTATTCTTCTCAAATTTTCGCATCAAATAAGCCTTTTGCGATGCATCGATCGAGAGCGCAAAGTCGGTCACTTCAGGTAATGCCTTGAGCAATATCACTTGTGAGAGTTGTTCAACTTGTCGGAACAAAGGCGCGATGTCTGCTGGACTTGGATTAGCTGCAAGCGTGGTTTGCAATTGGGTCAATGCTTGCACATACTGCGGCAACTGCGTGTTGCGGTGCCAGCTCAACAACTGCGCAATGTCTTGCTTGACCTTGGTTTTCTGTGAGGAACGAAAATCGACATAACCATCCAACCACCAATAAGCCAAGGTATCCGCATTGGAATAACCAAGCCGTGCCGTGCTACAACTACCTAACAAATTTAACAGCATAATTATCAACAACAGCCGCCCCCAACGACGCACCCCAGGCAATTGATCATTAAAACGTATCGAATTTTGCAATAGTGTCATACTCAAGATATCTACTCCAATTTTTTACCGAAGCATCACGGTAGATCGTGCATCTTACACGTAATGGCAATCAGGCGCGCAACACCAACTATTCTCTATTTCACGGTCATTTTTTTCCACTACAAACTCAGCAAATCCTCTAACTCCGGAGCCTGCTTGCGTGAAAACTCCAATACTTTGCCATCACTCATGACGATCATATAGCCATCGCGTATCGATTCTTCGATCCGACTAATCTCTCGTAAATTGACAACGTATTGACGACTAGCGCGAAAGAACATGGCGGGTAACAGTGTTCACCATCTTTCACGAAAATCTTGCTAGCTATTTATCTTCGACGCTGATCGCTTTCATTGTTGACTCTCCTTTGATAGTCGCAGATGTACGACAAAGTTCTTGCTGCTTGCGTGAGTCACTTTGTAGTCGGTATGAACAGAAAAGATGCATCGCGGTGCACCTTCGAGATGAGCGGGGAAAATCGACTGTTTTTAAAGGGATTACTGATACTTCGCTCGAAGCGAGAAACTATTCAATGCTAGATAAATACAAAAAAGAACCGCACTGAACGCGCTTCACTTTGGCAAATCAAATCGAAAACAAGTCCCGCCACCATCGCGCGGCAGGCAGCGAATGCTACCAGAGTGACGTTCTGCGATTTGCTTGACCAAACTCAAACCGAGACCAACACCGCCATTGGTTTCGCTACTCCCTGGCAAACGATAGAACGGTTCGAACACACGATCACACTGATCTGCTGGAATGCCTCTGCCACGATCACAGACCTCGATCACAAATTGCGATGCCTCGGCTCGGAGGAACACCTCGATCGCTTTGTTATCTCCGTAACGCTGAGCGTTTTCCAAAAGGTTTCTGATCAAACGACGTAGCAGTTTCCCTTCTGCTTTTAATGCGCTTACTGCTTGCATGTGAGAGTGGTCTAATTCAACTTTTAGCTCTGCATTCACGCGTACACATTCTTCCGCAAGAAGTCCTACCAGATCAATACTGTCCCATTCCGGCGTAGTTTCTTTAGTCGCTTCTAATCGGCTACTCAGTAATATTTCATCGATCAGTTGGTCTAATTCTTGAATATTGGTTTTCAATTCCTTGCGCAAATGTTCGGGCGCGCTATCCATCATCAGTTCTGTCGCCATGCTGATGCGTGTTAGCGGCGAACGCAATTCATGCGAGGCATTTGCTAATAGAGATTTCTGTGCATTCATTAGGGCTTCGATACGGGCGCTGGCATGATTGAAGCTGATCGCTAAACGTGCGACCTCATCGTTACCTTCAACCGCGACGCGCGTGCCTAGCTTTCCTTCGCCCAAGGCTTCGACACTGATCTGCAGATGCTCAAGTCGCTTAGTTAAACGTCGCACCAAGGGATAGGAACCAAGTGCGATGGCAAGAACCACTAAGATAGCGACGATGATTTGCATGACAGATGGAGTATAAATACGACGACTCATATCGACAATGATCCAGCGTTGATCCTTGAGTTGAATGGCCACTTTATCCGGTAAGACGGCGTACCAACCTGCACGGATATTCGAAGGTAAATGTGTCAAAGCTTGTTGCTTGGTTGAACTGCTGAGTGTGCCGTCGAGTTTGAAGACTGTGATATCCATATCTAACCAAAATCCCCACTGCTTAATCGCTTCAATTTCGGCTGCTTTACCACTGCTTGCTGGTGGAATGACACTAGACGCAACATAAGAAAAATTCTCCATATTACGTTTAAAACTGTCCGCCCCATTCATCGCCACTTGCATCAAAACAAAAAGAATAACGGCGGCAACAGCAAGGCTAGCGAGAACTGCCAGATACACACGCAAATAAAACTTAAGTGACCAAGCCTTACGCCATTTTTGCAGCCGCGAGCTGAGAAAATTAGACATCTTGTGCCTTAGAAAAAACGTAGCCAGCACCGCGTACGGTGATGATGCGTTTGGGTTGTTTAGGGTCGATTTCAATGGCGGCGCGCAATCGGCCTATATGCACATCGATAGAACGATCGAAGGCATTTAAGGCCTCACCTTTGACAGCATCGAGTAAAAAATCTCGGGATAAGACGCGTCCAGCATTTTGTGCCATCACCACTAAAAGATCGAACTGATAGCCGGTGATAGCGCATTCTTCACCTCGGACTCTAAGGACGCGGGCATCTAAATCTATGCTGATGTCACCAAAATTAATTTGTGCTGAAGGCGAAACTAATGAAGAAGTCGTTTGTGCAGGCAATTGCTTGGCGATGATTTCTTGGCGGCGCAAAGTGGAACGCAAACGCGCTAATAATTCGCGTGGTTCGAAGGGTTTGGCAAGATAGTCATCTGCACCGATCTCTAAGCCGACTACTCTATCCATAGGATCGCCTTTAGCAGTCAGCATAATGATAGGAATGATGGCATTGATATCTTGTTGCGCGCGTATCTGTTTGCAAACGTCCAGTCCGAAGGCATCGGGCAACATCAGGTCGAGCAGTAATACTGAGAAACGATCTTGCTCAGTCCGTTGATTGAGGAGCGCAATGCCCTCCTGCGCGGTTCCCGCATGCACGACTTGATAACCGTTTTGTTGAAGATAGGTACTGACCATATTGGCCAGGCGCTGGTCATCTTCGATCATTAAAATGCGTGGAAGCATAGGTTCTTTAAAAAAATGGTTTGTTTTAAGTTTGCTCTGACATAGCTTAACTGAGCATAGCGCTTACGCCAAGCGTGGACACTCTGGTTTAACTGACAAAGCCTCTCGCTCAGCGAATCTTTAAGCATCTACGTCAATACCGAAAATATAGATAACTTTACAAATCTTCCTACATTGTGTGGGGCAAAGAGAAACAATGAAACAGTCATTTCTGTCATTCCTGCGAAGGCAGGAATCCAGCGACTTTGGTAGAGCAAGGAAAGACACTAGACTCCTGCCTTCGCAGGAGTGACGGTGAATTGATTTTGCTTTTTACTGGTCTTGTATTGACATCGATGGCCTACGGAGGCAGGGATCCTTGTTTTATCGAGGCTTACACAAACGGATTTCCGCGTTCGCAGGAATGACAATTACAGACATGGACATTGAGTGAATTTAAACAATATTAACTCTGCACTTGCAAGGTCTTAATCACCTTGGCATCTACCCGCTCTCCAGCACCATTGCTCTTATTTTTACTTTCGCGGCGCGTGATAAGTAAGCGATCCCCAACAACCTGATAGACATTATGTTCTTCGCTTGCTTGTTGAAAGCTAACGACTATGAAAGCGCGACCGCTGCCCTGTTCCACCAACTTGCTTGCCAAGGGAGTGCCATCGGCATTGATCCAAATCTCTAAACGGCTCTCAAAGTTTTTGATGTATTTTTTTGCGCTCGCTGGCAAACGCTCCATGCCAAACTCAAAAGTGAGCAGGCGTGCGGGTTTTCCGTTATAAGAGTCGTTTTTCTCCCCCTTAAAACTCGCTTCCTCAATTTGCCTTTGCAATACATTAACAGCAGACAGCATCATTTGTGACTCTTCGGTGCTGATGTCAAAACTAGCCTGTCTTGTGGGCGATTTGCTTTCTTTATCCTTGATGCGCGCACGTGCTTCCTGTTCTAGCTTATTCAGCACTTCCTTGGGAAGAGAAATCTGCATGCCACGCGAGCCATCTTCGAGATTGACGTTAATCAGCCCACTTGTTTCGATCGCCTCTTTGTCCTCACCTTGTTTGCGCAAGCTCTTCACTTCCATGACGGCTTTTACATTGCTTTGTGCTTGCAGACGATTCAGCGCACTTTTGAGATCGGTAATGCCGTCGGCATGTGCAAAGCCCGATAAGCAAAGCAGAATCATTGTGCCGATGGTGCTTAATGTCGAGTGATTTTTTGTAAGATTTTTCATGATATGAATTTCCATTCTGGTAATTAGGATTTTGATTGCTGTTCGGTCTAAAAGTATAAAATCAAAACCCCTCAACGCCGAGACGCTGAGACGCTGAGCAAAACGAAAGAAGAGGAAAACAAAAACCTGAGAGATGTTTCTTTTCTCGGTGCTCCTCGGCGTCTCCGCGTCTCGGCGTTGAGGGGTTTTATGCAGTAGTCAGGGTTGCGTGACGGTCATTTCTTGTTCTGTTCTAGGTAGGGCTCAAACACCGCCATCACATTAGCTAATAATTGCGGCTGCCCTTTGTCGTTAGGATGAATTTTGTCTGCTTGCATCATGCTAGGGTCAAGCGCAACTTTTTCGAGCAAAAAGGGCACCAAGGGAATCACATTGCTGCTAGCAAGCTTAGGATAAACCGCCGCGAACTCATCGCCATAGCGGGCACCATAACTACTGGGAATCCGCATGCCGACCAATAGGGCCTTGGCGCCCGAAGCACGACTTTGGTCTATCATCGCTTGTAAATTGGCAGCTAAAGTTTTCGTCGACAATCCGCGCAAACCATCGTTTCCACCTAGTTCGATGATGACAAAGCGCGGTTGATGGGCTTTCAACAAACTGGCCAGGCGATTTTTCCCACCACCGCTGGTTTCGCCGCTGATGCTGGCATTCACCACCTGTAAGTGATATTTATCCTGTATGACTTTGCCAAATAGCTTGACCCAAGCTAGCTCGGGTGAGACTCCCAAACCGGCACTGATGCTGTCGCCCAGTACCAGGATTTTTCCCTTGGTAGATTGAACAGCAGTCTGCGAATGTGCTAGCGAGACGATCAATAAGCATGCGGCGAAGATCACGTTCTTAACAAAAAGATCAACAGTTTTCATGATGCATAGGCTCCACGTAATACGGTCGATGGTGGTGTGCTAATCACATGCCGACAAGCGAAACATCCGAGTGCTGCTAATAACATGGCGCTCACGACTGGTGACAAGAACCAATACACATAATGAGGGTGCACAGGGGCATTGAGTACCCATGTTTGTAATGCCACCAGTATTAGTTCGCTGGCGATGATAGCGACACTGCCTGCCAAGGCACCAATCACAGCAAACTCAACTAAGACACTACCTAAGATGAGTGACTTCGAACTACCAAAGGCGCGTAACAAACCGTTCTCCTGCCTGCGACTATCGATGCTGCTAGACACTGCAGACAATATGACCAAAGCACCCGCGGCCACACTTAACAACAACACCAACATAACGGCATCGGTCACTTGCTTGATGATACTTTTCATCTGCGCAATCATGCGATCAAACTCTAACAAGGCAATGTTAGGATGTTTGGCCAACAATCGCATAACAAAGGATTTTTGATCGGGTGGCAAGTAAAAACCTGTCGAATAACTAGGAACAAAATCTTTCATCGCTTGCGGTTCGAACAAGAACGAATAGGAATTGCGCGTCGCAGTCGGCGTCATCTTTCTAAAGCTCGCCACCTCTGCTTCGAATTCTAAACCAGCGGCTGAAAAATGTAGGCGATCCCCGATTTTCAGGCCAATATTCTTGGCACTTTCGGCTGCCACAGAAACACCTGGTAAGTCAGCCGCACTGCGTTGCCACTTATCCCACCACTGGCCTTCCGTGATGCTATCGCCTTCTATCATTTGCTCAGTCCACGACACCTCATTTTCCATTTCTAAGGTACGGGATTTTTTACGAAACGTCGCGTCTGGCATCTTGCCATTGATTTGGGTTACGCGAGTTCGAAGCGATGGATAAATTGGCTGATGGCGCAGTTTCTCTTCGTCCAGCATGGACTTAACATCCGCCACATCGTCAGGACCAATATTGACAATAAAATGATTGTCGGCGTTTGCAGGAATCGACGCACTCCACTCATCCATGATGGACGAACGAATAATGGTGAGTATTAACAGGGACATCATCGCGACACCGAACACGATGATTTGCATCATGCTCTGCGCCTTGTGACGGTAGATATTCGCAAATGCCAAACGCCAGTAACCCTGCAAGCGTGCCGCTAACAAACGACTGATAGTGAGCAGCACCCAAGCAATCAAGATCGACACCAAAATCATGCCTATCAATCCACCGCTAATGATCAATGTCAGTAAAAGATCGCGACTAAATACCGCAATCAAGGACACAATGGCAGTCAAAGCGAGTAGCGCTTGCATCCAAATTTGCGTGGTTTTGACTGATAGCTCGCGACGTAAAATCTTCAAAGGTGATACGGCAGGCAAAAACCAAAGTGCAGGCAAGGCAAAGAACACAATACACAAGATGCCACTCAAAAAGCTAAGCACATAAGGTTCCATTGTGGGGGCACTCAATTTGAAGCGATAGACCTCCTGCAAACTCTGCGCCACGATCTCTTGAATCACCTGACCAAATCCTAAGCCGACGATGGAGGCAATGGCCGACAACATCAAGAGTTGCCAGAAGTAGAGTTGGCGTATGCGCGAGGCACTGACGCCTAAACTCTTCATCATGGCCACTTGATTCGTGTGACGCTCAGAAAACTGACGCGCAGCAATGGCAATCGCCACGCCAGCCAACAACACCGCAATGATCGTCGACAGTAAAAGGAATTGCTTACCATTTTTCGATACACGACTCATTCTCTCCATCATTCTCTCTGGATCGATGATTTCTTGTCCTGGCGTGAGCTGGGATTTCAATTGGACTATATAGGTGTTCAAGGCCTTAAGGTCATCACTGGCAACCAAAAAGAAGTAACTGATACGTCCACCCGGTTGTAGCACTTTAGTCGACACCAAGTCGGCTTCATTCATCAATAGACGAGGATTGAAACTGAACTGCTCAGGTTCACGGATCAAGACCTTAGTGACACGCATGTGACGTTCTCCAACTTGAACTTGATCACCAAGTTGAAGGTGTAAGCTCGCAAAAAGACGTGAATCCAACCACACTTCGCCACTTGCTGGAATAGCGTTCGCCACTTTGATGTCTCGAACATTCGTAGCAAAAGGTGTATCGCTGACTTCCACTTCGCCGCGCAAAGGGAATCCTTCGCCGACTGCTTTGACGGAGGCCAAGATCATCTCATCACCGGCATACAACATCGATTCAAAGGTCGCGGCTGTACTGTGTTTGACCTGTGCAGTGTTTGCCTGTTCTACCCAAACTTTTGGAATCGCGGTCGGTGATTCTATGGTGGAATCCGCCCCCAGAATCGCGTTGCTCTGCAAGCGCATACTGGTGTCCAAACGATTGGTAAAAATCGAAATACCACTGAGGACAGCAACCGCAAGTACCAAGGAAATGCTGAGCAGTTTCAGCTCGCCACTGCGCCAATTACGCAGCAATAACTTGAAGGCCAACATGGTTCTCTCCTTTCGATGTCGCAGTGTGAATGATTTTCCCTGCTTCTAGGGTGAAGCGTCGTTGGCATAAATTCGCCAAACGTTCTTCGTGGGTGACGAAGACCAGAGTCGTAGCTTGATCACGATTGAGTTCAAACAAAAGATCAATGACTTTTTGCCCTGTGTGGCTATCCAAATTACCTGTAGGTTCATCGGCAAATAGAACCAAAGGTTGGCTAGCGAATGCACGGGCGATGGCGACGCGTTGTTGCTCACCGCCAGAGAGTTGTTGCGGATAGTGTTTCAATCGATCCACTAATCCGACACGACTCAAAAAATCCATCGCCAATTGTTTCGCGAGTTTGTTTCCCTTTAATTCCAAAGGTAGCATCACGTTTTCTAATGCACTCAAGCCCGGCAGCAATTGGAAGGATTGAAAAATGAATCCCACCGCATCGGCACGCACCTTGGCACGACCTTCTTCATCCATGGCACTGATACATTGCCTGGCAAGAAAAACTTCGCCTGAGCTTGGGGTATCGAGTCCGGCAAGTATCCCTAGCAAAGTCGACTTTCCTGAGCCAGAAGAACCGGTTATAGCAATCGATTCACCCATCATAATATCCAGTGAAATAGGATGCAGAATAGGCAACTCGCCTTCACTTGTGCTGACTGATTTCGTGATTCTTTTCACTTGTATCATTGGTTTAATTAACATGATGTCTCCTTGACTGAGATGAGAACGTTTCCGATGACATCACTTTATCGAGCAGGTGTTGAGGGCTTATGTCGCTTGTGTAAAGATTTGTAAAGTGTCGGAATAAGCGGATGTTGAAGTCGTGATTTCTTAAAAAATGATTACGAGCGTTAAGGTCCCCCCGTTCGGTTGAGCTCAAAATATAGAGGTGTCATCCCTGCGTAGGCACACTGGTGTCCGGAATAATTGGCTTGACAGTTTTAGTTTGGCACTCCCTTCTCCCGCAAGCGGGAGAAGGGCCGGGGAGTCAAAGCATGCTTTGACGGACGTTCAGGTTCGATTAACGATATTTAAGAATCTAAAAAACGATTTCTTCACCACTTCGCCTTAAAAATTACGATGCAACTTCTGAACCACCCTCACCCTAGCCCTCTCCCGCTCGCGGGAGAGGGAACCCTGACGGCCACCACTTATAGTTCTTTTTCAAGTCCATTCAAACAAAGTCATCGTGCAACTCAAGCATCATCAGCATTTCCCTAATATCCGAAATATTATTCCGGACAGCAGTGTGCGTAGGCAGGGTTCCAGTGTCTTTTCGTTTTTACACCGATAAATTCTCGCCTTCGCGGGAATGACGATACGAAATAGACGGCTTAGCTGAACGGCATTGCGAGCTTCAGGGTGCTTTGTCTTTATAATGTCGCTATCAAGCGCAAACTGCGCAATTGTTAAGGAAATCAACATGACAACTCCCCCTATCATCGTCGCTGGTGGCGGCATCTCAGGTTTGTATTGCGCCATGCAATTGGCAGACGCAGGACATCAAGTATTAATTCTGGAAAGCTCAGCCGACCGCTGGGGTGGTCGTATTGAAACCGAAGAGATGAATGGCTTTATCGCCGAATATGGCCCTATGCGTTTCGAGCCAACTTTGCAACCACGCTTTGCGCAACTGTGTGCCGATCTAGGTGTCGATTTAGTCGATTTTTCTGGCCCTAGCGCGGAAGAAATGGTGATGCCAGATAGCGATTTATCACCAGATGAACAAGGTCTCAATTCGCTACAATTACTCAAACGCGGCATCATGTTGGTGATGGGTCGTGATCCCAATGATCAGGCTTGGATCGATAGTTTGACCGAGCACGATTTCTCCCAATTCCGTAAACATGCGCAATTACATGGTCAACCATTGTGGAATATGGGCTTTTGGAATGCGCTGTCTAGCCAAGGTATTTTGAGTCATCGTGCTTTAGTAAAGTTGCGCGATACCGGCACCTTCTATCACATGATTCCAGAAAACCTGAATGCGATTGAATGGATTATTTGGTGGCTGCGTGCATTGAAAACTGTCGGTCAGCAATTGGCAAGCATAGGTGGCGGCTCATCACAGTTGACCGAACGTATGATGGAGCGCTTACGCAATCATCCTAATGTGACCTGTGCTGGGGCGCATCGTCTCTTGGCATTTCGCCCGATTGGTATAGGACAGAAACGATTGGAAGTCGATGTCGCCACGCAGAACGGCACGATACAGTTACAGACCGATAGATTGATCTTGGCATTGCCACGCCTACCTTTATTGAAACTTGCATCCTCTTTGCCCTCGCACATCAGTGAGCAATTGGACAGCGTCAATGGTTTTCCAATGCTGAAAGTCTTTTTTGTCACTGACAAACCGTGGTGGACTTACGATCAACGTCCGCAACAATATGCCAATTGCATGCCGACCCGCGAGATCCATTATTTCCGTCGCGCGCCCGATGCCGACCACGATGGACATGGCATGATTTTGTTGTACATGGATAGACCCACGACAGAATTTTGGAAACATTATTTGACCGAACCACATAAGCATGACCGCGCAGAAATCGATCAAAATGTGAACATCGTCGATGCATTTTCCCTGTTCATCGCACGGGACGTACATCGCGTCGTCAACACACCAGAAAACGCGGAAGCTGGCTTGCATTTAACAGCGCAATCGAAAGAATTATTCAGCCATCAGTCCATCGATGAATCGACCGCTTATATCAAAAATTCGATTCTGACTTACGGCATACGCGACTGGGCACGCGCACCGTATGGCGCAGCAAATCACGGCTGGCAACCTGGCGTGCGCTCATGGCGTGTGATGGATGCGTTTAAGGCTTTTGATTTTGGCTCGGGCGCCAAAAATGTACATATCGTTGGTGAAGCCTATTCCGACTATCAAGGCTTTATCGAGGGCGCCTTAAATACTTGTGAATTGGCCTTAGAGGGGATTCCGGCCGTCGTTACAATAGAATCTGCGTCGCTCGATCAAACATAGTCACCTACTGCTTCCATAAAAAAAAAGCCTTCGCATCTCACAATGCGAAGGCTTTTTAAACTCAAGTAAGAATCTTAATCGACGCTCACTACCTTACGATTATCTTTCGACACGCGGTCAATCAATTTATTGTAAGGATCAACACCAACTTCAAACGGCTTGTCTTTGACCGTGATCGTGACTGTCGGTTGATTCCCTTGCAAACTGCGCTTCTCGATGAATAGGACTTTTTCATCTTTCTCTTTAGCACCATCGGCACGGGAGAAAATCGCGATCTCTACGGCTTCATCATAAGTGCGTGGTGTTTCCTTACCTTTGCCATCGACTTCGATTTTTGCCAGATGCAATTTCATCGTCACGTCCCACTGACCATCTGCACGTTTCACCGCTTTCGCTTCTGTGACACGATTATCATAGAACACGATCTTCTCGAACATATCAGCGATCAAAGCGTGCTTGTCTTGCGGTGCTTCTTCACGAATGTAGGCCAATAGCTCTTTGGTCGTGGTGTAAGGAGCTTGTTGATAGGCTTTGTCTTGCAAAAAGCGTTTCAAAGCGCGATTCAATGCTTCTTCACCGATCTCATCGCGCAAGCGATAAAAGATCAAACTGCCCTTATTGTAGTGAATATACTGTTGCCCTTCGACCCGAGCCAATGGCAACTCTTCGATCAATTCGCCACCACGTCCGCGCAAATAGCTGTCCAATTCGTACTTCAAGAAACGGCGCATTTTGTCTCGTCCATATTCTTTTTCCATCACCATCAAGGCGAAGTACTGCGACAGGGATTCCATCAAGACAGTCGATCCTTGCATATTTGCGCCAATGACCTGATGTCCCCACCACTGATGCGCCATTTCATGGGCAGTCACATAAAACACATAGTCAATGTCATCCTTGTCGCGAAGGTCAGCGATGAAGCCTATCGCTTCAGAATACGGAATCGTATTCGCAAACGATTGCGCAAAACTCGCATAACGTGGGAACTCCAAAATCCGTACCTGTTGATGCTGATATGGGGTGAAATTCGCAGTGAAATAATCCAAAGATTTCTTTGTACTTTCAATCATGCGATCAACATTGTAAGCATGCTTTTTGTCGTAATAGATCTCAATTGGCACGCCTTTCCAATCGCTTTTTTTGACTTCCCAACGCGCAGATAAAAATGCGAAAAACGGCATCATCGGTCTATCCATTTTGTATTGGAAATAGCGGCGACCTTGATCTTCCCAAGTTTTTTGCAGATATCCTGGTGCCATAGCGATTTGATCTGAAGACGTTGAAATGGTGGTTTCAAAATTGATCCAATCCGCCTCACTACCCAAAGCATGATAAGCACGCGCCGCTTCATCTTCCAATTTAGGCATACGTTCAGGCTCACCTAAACCGCGTTTTCTACGCTCATTACGATCACGCAATTCAGCATCGCTTGCATAACCGAACTGTGGAAAAAATTCACGATTATTAAAGAAAGTGCCGTTCAAATTCACCGTGTTAGCCGCACCACTGTTTGTGAATCCAGGATTATCAACAGTAGTTACAAAATCCAGTGCCATATTGCCGCCGGCAGGAATGGCTTGCTTGAGTTTCAAAATACTAAAACCCAATTTTTTGTCGTCTAACACCAGCTCATGTGCGGGTAGATTTTTCCATTCGGTCTTGACTCGGGTATTGACTTGGATACGCAAAGTGTCCTGCGCCAATGCGGATTTATTCTGCAAAACATAGTGACCACTGATAATCACTTTGCGTTGTTCAGGATAGATATCGACATTCGCTTTGACATCCGTCAATCGTGGATGCGGCAAGTTCTTGTACTGCTTATATTTTTTCTCGTACTCGGCGTTTTCATCCAAAGATGCCGTCTTGGTTTGATACTGATTCAGTACATTGGTATTGTAAAAAATCCAGCCACCCGTGACACCAAATGCCACCAGACTTGCAGCCAAGGCAACGCCAGCTTTGCTATTGAGCTTCGCCATCGCCAAACGAACACGCACCTTCCATTCTTGCGATAAGCCACGAACCCAAAAAGCTTGCGCCAGAATCAGTAAAGCGACCGTGAACAAACTCCAATACAAAGTGAACCACGCCCATCCATTTAGGAAATGACCGTAACCATTCATATCCGAATACGGTGTCGCCGAACTGCCAGCAAAGTTGTAAAGATTGTGATCAAGATCGATGGTGCTGAAAACGATTTGTGAAATCAAGAT
>JAYVHZ010000187.1:0-8802 GCA_043770645.1 Undibacterium sp.
GAAAATATTTCAACGATCAACGAATCACTCATGGCACATGCCGAGTTTAGCGTTGCGCTTGCTAAGTCCATTCCCGAAGCAAGAGCAATTTATGAAAAATGGAAAGAAATTGCAACGCCAGAAGTACGGCTGCAATTTTTTAGGTCAGCACTTTTACGTAATGAAGAATTGGCCAAAGAAATCGCTGATGAACTGGATGCTGAACTGATTCGCAAGGGTTTCAATATCACCCAATGGTTTTGGCAGCAGATAGTAGAAAATGACTTCTGTTCGCTCAAGGAAAAAGCCCTGATTGATGCGTTTTCACTTACTGAGGAATGTGGAGTCAATTTGAATGAGCCAACTCATATTCTTGACGATCACGGGCAAGAAATTTTCAATGGGAACACCTCCCATTTACTGGCGGATACCCAAGGTGATTTTTTTCACCTTCGCCCATTTGATCATTGCGTAGCGAGCTACGATAGATTGCTGAATTGCGCACTTGATCTCGGACTTCAAATTGACAAGCCAAATATTCAGGGATTATCTGCGCTTGGTATTGCGCTTGCTGTTGAAGAAAAATACGGTGAGGGAAAAAGCATTTTCAATAATTTCGTCAGCAAATATAAGCTCAATTCACGACTAAATACAAACAGTGTAGCGAAGAAATTCGTGTCAAGAAAGCCGACATTTTAATTTCACTCCCGTTATTTTTTGTCCTAAAAGGTTCAGCAACCGCTCGGACTGGATAGGCAGTCCAAGCGTTTTTGGCTATAGACCCGAAGCATTCGTGCATGTCCAAGTTGTGCCGTTAAATTCAAATTCGAATAAATCGCCATTTAGTTCACAATCTAGTGCGAACTTTTTATAATCAATATAATTACGAACGGATTCTGGCACGTCGTTTAAATAGAATTCATCAAACAGGTTTTCCGCCACATCTTTTAACGTGCCTTCGGACAAATTCACGTCTTCCAGCTTATCCAAAGCATTTTCCAAGTTATAGCTTGAAACACTGCACAAGTAATACAAAGCTGTTTTTTCATGCTCGGCTAAATCGGCAATAGTTTCAAACCATAGGTTTAAATTGGCTTGATTGATAGCACACGCTGAAAACAATTGGCAGTCGTCACCATCTATGAATTGAATTTCAAACTCCTCTACAGGGTTACCAAAGGCGTCTAGCAGGTTTTCTGATTTCTCGATGTATGCCTCCAAGGTATCAAAGTAAAAACCAACTGCGTCCAAGCTATAAGGCTGTGCGAAAAATGTGCTCATGGTGTTCTCTGCTTTCGTATCGTTTTTAGGCTGGTTGAGCCTGAAGTTGATTGAAGACTTGCTCTGTTTTTGCAGACTTCACAACTCGTTTATCTGCATCATTTTTGAGTCGTTTCGCCTAAGCCACGAATGGCATGGCTGGACCAGAAGCAATGCAAGCAATTTGTCAAAATCGCAGTCGCAACGAAGAGAGAACCGATTGCAGAAAATCCCGAAGGGGAATGCTTGTGTTGATTCGCAGACGTGCAAATCTTGGCGTTTTTAGCGCGACGGGGAAAAGGTGTTGCAGATAGATTGACGGGCAAGAACAGAGATGCTGTGGAATTGGCTTGGAGGTGCTGTTGTCGTAGATTTTATTGCGGAGAATCAGAATTGACCTGGACTGCATGGGTTGCTTGGGCAATTAACTTACATTTTTTTAAAAAATCAGATCCGAGAAAGCCAATGCCAGAAAAATTCCTGTTGCTAAAGTTAATAAAAATCGGACAAAAGTAATATGTCCGATTTTCAAAATGATAATTACTAAAAAATATCAACCATGACCATAATCATCCATCGGAGGCTCTTCAAGACCTAAATAAAATTGCCGTGAAATCATAAGTGCATCTGCCTTTGAAATTCCTAGTTTTTTATTTTCTGCGTCGACATGCTCTTGAGCAGATCTCTCCTCTTGCCCCCACGAACAACGATAAAGTATTTCAACTGGTTTGGCGTCCCCCTCGCGACAGATCAACACAGTCGTTCCATCAAAGTAAATGTCAGAGTAATCAGATACATATGTGCCATACGGGTCTATAAAATAGCATTCCCGTTGTTTTGGCGTAGCCTGAGCTATTTTTTCCACGAGCTGATCTACCACGGGTTTCCCCTGCTCGCTGCCATCATAAAATGACACCCATTTCACATGTGGCCTTCCTAATTTCCCAGAAGCGACTGTGTGAATATCTAGCAGCCATAAATATACGATTGCTCCTGAGATGTCATTTAAAACCAAGGGAGTAAATTCGCCTAGATCAGTAATTGAATAGTCGATTTTAAAATCATCATTTTTGTCCCATGTAAATACATCAAACATTGAAAATTCAGGTTGTTTTCCGTCGAGTCTGTCCGGCTTTGAGATATGCGTTATATGTTCAAAGTGGTGATTAGCATTCTTTATAGATTGAGCTAAAGGGGGAATTAAATCGGAAAAAGTGGCGCTGTGTTCTTGGCTAAATGTAATATGGAATGATGGATTATTTGATCTATCAAACACAAAAGAAAAGGCAACTTTTACCCGACAATTACCTTTATCATCAAATTCAGGGACATCCTTTGCCTGTGCATGATAGGTATTCCAATCACGATACTTGAACGCTTTAGCGATATGCTCTTGCCATTCTGAAAGCTTAGATTGATTGCCTAACTGTTTCATGCTGCCATGAAATTCTTTTGCCAGGGCTTTTACTTCGAGTAGGGATAAGTTTGACATGCTTTTTCCAATAAACAATATGACAGCTCTCCCATTGCTGCCTTGAGTTTTTTTGAAAAAAACAAGACTGAAAATTTCTTAAAAAGGGCTTCACCAAGCCAAAATTGGCGGGAGGGGCAGGTGCCTTAGACCGAGGGGGATTTTAGCACTCAATTAAGCAAACACACAACCGTAATAGAAATATTAACTTTGAAATAGGATAGGTAATGTTGACCGCGGTTGATATTGTGATGCGGCTCACCAAACCTATTCAATTTCAGACAATCTAGGCTGACGAAATTACTTAACCACTCTTAATCTATCCATGTAACAGTAGAAAATATTGCTGTAAATTTTATTACTGGAATTTAAGAATTGACTTGGACGGCATGGACAGCCCGGACACTAATATTTTAGTCAGTGGATTGTTCGTCCATGTCGTCCAGCCTGCCCATGTAGATTCTTAACTTCGGCTACAAAATATCGCCAAGGAATTTCTCCACGACTTTTCTATCCTTGGCATTGAGCTTACCCATAGCCAATGCAACCTTCCCGAATAAATCCAGCAAGATAGTTTGTTGACTCTGGCTCAAATCCTCCATGCGATTCATTAGTGCCAATGCTTGGTCACTCACATCAGGTGTGCTGATTTTGAGTAAGTCGCTAATTTCACAATCCAGTAACTTGGCTATCTGAGCCAAACGTGCCAGCGTGGGTGCTATATGACCTGTTTCAATCCTACTGACTGTTTCTTTTTCAATGTCCATGCGCTCGGCTAATTGTGCCTGAGTCAATCCCTTGGCTTTCCTGCGAATAGCAATAATCCCACCGACTTCACGAGCCAGTTGCTTTTCTGGACTAATTTCTTCTTGTTGCATGACACACCCCGTCATATTAGATAGTGAAGTGTGATCTTTTTACGTCAACCTTGGAATGACTCAATGCGTTAATGTAAAATGACATATTAAATCATTGCCGGTTGATTTTATAGGTCTATTCACATTAATGGTTGCACGTTTCCTATCTCGATAAATAGAAAGAAAAAGCTATGCAATGTCCTTACTGCAAGTCAGATCACACGAAAAAACTTTCCACTATTTACTACGCAGGAACAACGGTTTCAAACGGAACAGGTTTTGCCATTGGTTCTCAGCCAGGTCAATTAGGTACGGTCAATACCACCACGATATCCAGAACGATTGAAGCTGAAAACGCAAAAGCGCCAGAGAAATGGTCTTACGCCAATATCTTTATTGCGCTGATTGTATGGATAGTGCCAATGATCGGTCTGGGTATGGCAGGAAGCCGTTTCGTTCCTGTTCCATTTCTCTTGGCTATGACTTATATCATTTATCGCTTTCCTAGCATTCACCACCAGCGTAAATACATCTATCCAGAATTAATGCGCTTCTATAACAGTACGAGCAAGTGCATGAACTGCAATATGACATTTCAGGATAACTTTGAATTAAATCCTGATTTGTATGACTGGACATGGAAAAGGTTCATTCGTGAAAATTTCACATTCACAAAAAAATCCATAGCTCTTTTGGGTGCCGGGGCTGCATACGCCATTTATCCCTTCGTCATCCAATTAATCCTTTGGCATTCACTTCCCTTTTTTGAGGTGCATTTCACTCATTTTTTTATGCCAGTCATTCTGATTATTTCAGGGTTGATTGTGGCGAAGAAACCCAAGCAAAAAGTAGCTCAGTAATACCTACCCTCATTCCCGTTTCGTCAAATTTAAACACTTAATCAAACTCAAGGACAACAACATGAAATTCAGTCTCATGGTGGCAACTCTATTCACTTTCGTACTGTCAGCCTGTGGTGGTGGCAATTCAGGCAGCAGCAATGGCAGCAATCAGCCGACTATCACCAATGCAACGGATACCGAAATTATTGCAAACGTTAAATCCAGCAATATTGATTTTTTACCTGTTATTTATCCAGTGAACCGACTAGCGGGAACTTGGCGGTGGCCTTCAACACCGAATCAGCATGTGCTTGTCTATATACCTGTGCCAACAAGTGGTAACGCGACTGAACAAGACTATGCAAGTAAGACACAAAATGCCATTACACAAATCAATACGAAGTTGAGGAATCTGTTGGTGTTGGAACCTGTTTCAGCAATGCCAGCTAATGGCAATTTCATTCAGGTTGGTTATGGCACTTCGTTTGTACCAGCAGGGTCTACCGATTATCAAAGTTACTGTGCCAATGTGTCGGAAGGTCCCAATATAGGGAACCTGATTCAACCCGATAGCCAAAACGGAATCAAATCAAATCCTGTCTACGTCAATCTTGGGAATGGTCACTGTGACGTGACGCAAGCTATTGTGGCTCATGAGTTTGGACATGCATTAGGGCTTGCTAATCACTTCAATGGATTTGGTATTGGTGACTCTACTTCTACGGCGTTTTGGGATGTGCTGGCTACCTTGTATGGAAATCCGCAATCAACCACTGCAAACAACCTTCTTGTTCGTCGGGCGGGGAATTAGCGGAGCAACGAAGTCTCATTAAAAATGGTATTTTGGAAATGTTTGTGGTTAAAGCGCATAAAAACTTGATGAAACTTGACGCGACTTATCTACAAGTAGATAATCTCAGGCTATGGATAAAATTTTATGCAAGCAAAATATTCAGGCATCACTCCAAAAAGAAGGTCTTAGCCAAGCTGCCTTGGCGAAACAACTAGGTGTAAGTGCCCAAGCAGTAACCAATTGGCTAAAAGGCGTTGATTTCCCACGTCCAGAAAAATTGTTGAAGTTGGCAATTTTGCTCAAACTTTCTTTTGATCAGTTGGTGCAACAAGAGGAAAATACCCAACCCATAATAGCCTTTCGCAAAAGGGCTGGGACAAAGACGACAGAAACGCATATTGAAAATGCCCGCGCTATTGGCATGCTACTGAAGCCGCTCGTCCCATATTTGCAAGGTATCCACACATTAAGACCTCAACTATCAAACCCAAGTAAAAATTACACACACTTACAGCAAGCCGTAAGTGAGGCTCGCTCAAAGCTTGGATTAAGTGATCAAACTGTTTTAGATTACCATCACTTAATTGGTCAATTCAAAGAAGTTGGTGCGGTACTCGTGCCTGTACTTTGGGGTGAAAAAAAGCAGCACCAAAATGCGATGCATATTCACTTGCCAGAAGAAAAAGTTACCTTTATTTTTCTTAACCTTGATACAAGTATTGAAGACTTCAAATTTTGGATGGCTCACGAATTAGCGCATGTATATACACCAGCTCTAGTTGGTACTGAAGAGGGCGAAGATTTCGCTGATGCATTTGCAGGCGTCTTACTATTTCCAAATGCGTGTGCTCAGATCGCATATCAAGACGTGGTCAGAGCAAGAACAACGCACGGGAAAATTGCGGCATTACAAAAGCATGCGACTCACCATAGCATTTCTCTTTTCACTGTATATAAACAGGTAGAAAGCTACGTTCGAAACCTCCAATTGCCATCAATTGGGATTGAAGAAAAATCGATTCATATAGTTCGTAATCAAGTTTCTAAACAACTGCCTTTGGTAAGTGAAGCATTATTTTCCCCACTTCCACCACCGCCATCTAACTATATTGCGTCAGTAGATAATGGATTTCAATCTGACTTCTTTCGTGCTTTGAGAGTGATGATTCGTGAGCGTGACATGGGTGCTGGATATGTAAAACAAATTTTAGATATCTCCTTGGCAGACGCAACTGCGCTTCATTTGGAGCTCATAAGTTGACCTTAGTCCTGCTTGACACTTGCTCGTATCTGCGATTTGCAAAACGTATTAGACCAATGCTAGGTGTGAAATTTGGTCAGAAAGAATACGAAATCACGATATTGCCGGAAATCGAATCAGAGGTGCTTCATAGTTCTCGCTTAAAACATAATTTCCCTTGGTTTATTAGCGACAAAGAAATCGCTAGTGAGAGATTGAGTAAGCAATTGAAGTTTAGTAAAGCGGAGAAACAAGCCTTAGATAACGCCACCAGCGTTATCTATAATTGGGTTTTAATAAACGCAAGAAATTACAAAACCCCTCCCTCCCCAACCGACTGCAAAGTACTTGCGCTTGGGCAAATTCGTAATGCGATTGTCGTCACCGACGATTTAAGCATGCATACTTTGGCAAACGAATTTCAAATCCCTATCTTGCATGGCTACGAGTTGCTAAAAAAAATGCTCACCGCAAAATTGGTTGATAAGGAACTTGTTAAAGAGATTTATGCAGCATTGGAAGTGAATTCTGATCTTCCCCGCACTTGGATTGAAAATAGAGACAAAGCCTTTGGCCGAATCTTTAAGTAAGCGTAGGACAGTAAAATAAAAAAGTGAAATTATCATTTCACTGTCACTTGGCCGTTCATCAACATAGGCAACAACCAGTCTCTTAGTTCGGTTAATTGTTGATTTTCCTGTTCCAGTGCCAGATGCTTTTCGAATATCGGTTTCATATATTCATCCATCCTTTTAATTAAATCTGATGGCGGCAACACAATTCTGCTTTGTTTTAAGTGATCCTGAGTGATGTGACCCATAGTTGTTTTTCTTTGATCTGCCATCATTTTGAAGTGCGTTAAATAATTCAATAATTCAAAATAAATAAAATTTTTAGAGTATTTTGAGGATGTAACTTTAAAGATGTGTTGATTTAACGCCCCAATTCCCCGCGACCAAATTTTCACATCAAGAGTCGCAGACCACGAAAAAAGAATGTCGCCGTTATCAACGACAGCTTGAGGGGGAATATCTATTCTCGCCATTTCAGAATTTTCAGAAAATCCCTCATTCATTTCCTTTATCTTGATGACACGCAAAAAATTATCATCAACTGGCCTAAATTTTTGCATAGGCAATCCATTGTAAAAATCAGCTACATTCCAAAGCGAATCATCCGACCAATTTTTAGGGATTTGCCGCTTAAGCAACGCATTGAATTCCATTTCACCACCAGATGACTTATATGGTTTTCCATTGCGATCGGGGAAGTCGAATTGCACAAACCAATAGTCATACAAAGTCTTAGCCATAGCTTCCAGCTCGGCGTTAATACGGTTGTTAAGTTCGATTTTTTTATCAATTGCAAGCAATAAATCTGCGACTTTATCTTGTATGAGTTTTTCACGTGGCAGTTGAACTCTAATATCGGAGAAATCAGTCTTATTTAATATTGGGGTTCGAGTTACGCTTGCCAGTTTAAATAAATAGTCTCTCTTAGTTTTCAGCCAGTAATAGATATAAAAAGGATTGTATTTTTTATTAATATCTGTAATCGAGTTAATTTGCTGATTCGTGGCACATCGACCTTCGACGATGCCTACATTCCCCATACCCCAGCCGATACATCCTACGAGAATACTCAATCCATTTAAACTACTGTTCTTGATTGACGCCAACCCCGTATCTGAAATCATCTTCTCCGACTTTTTAATGAAGAAATGCTTATGAAGGTCTGTCGGCCCGATAAACATATGGTCATTACCAAAGTTCTCAATTTTTTCGGTCTTTGGCGTTTTTCCTGTAACGATTTTCCCTAAGTCACCAATCCGTACGGATTCAAATCTGATCATATTTCAACCCCGTCAATTGTTTTTTTATCTCGCGTTCCAATTCATGAGACTGATTAAACAAGCTATCCAAGTTGCTAGCAAAATTTTGCATTTTTTCAGCAAACTGCTCGGGGGATATATCCACATACTCGATTTTAATATCGAAATACTGCCCTGCGCTCAAGCTATAACTTTTCGCCGCAATTTCGTCGTAACTAACCGTCACAGAGAAATCTTCGACAGCCTGCTTGAGAGTAAACACATCGATAATGCGTTGTTCTTCCTCAGCTGTCATGACGGTTTTTTGGTTTTTCCCGTCTTTGATCTTTTGACCAAGATTCGACGCGTCAATCAAAACAACGTTACCTTTATTGCTGTCGTCAATGAACAGAATTGAAACGTTGGTACCAGTTGTAGCAAAAATATTGGAAGGCATGGAGACAACACCTGCCAGCATTTTGTGTTTAACCAAATGTTCACGAATACCTTTATCGATACCCGATTGTGCAGTGATAAAACCAGTCGGTAC
>JAYVHZ010000188.1:0-13962 GCA_043770645.1 Undibacterium sp.
AATTCCTCATCTCGAGTCTACGGCTATTTTGCTCGCAAACACAATCCAGAGGTTTGATTCAGTGCACTCTGTCCGTTGGCGGATTAAAGATGTCGAACACCTCCTTGCTAAAATTATTCGAAAGCGTATTGATGGCAACAAAAAATATGACGATATTTGCGTGGAGAACTACAGCGATGTAATCACCGACCTCATTGGTATTCGAGCATTGCATCTGTTTAAAACAGATTTTGAGACTATAAATAAGTCGATAAATAGCTCGTTTGTCCTGAAGGAAAAGACGGTCGTCTATGTACGAGAAGGTGACGACTCAACTTTTAAACAACAATGTTCTGATTTAGGTTTTTCTGTAGAGGTGCATCCAAATGGATATAGGTCAATTCATTACGTTTTGAAGACGCAACCGCTTCAGCGCCTAATCCTTGTCGAATTGCAAGTGCGAACAATTTTTGAAGAGGGATGGAGTGAAATAGATCATATCGTTCGTTACCCAAATTATTCAGATGACGCACAGCTAGCTTACTTGCTTACCATTTTTAATCGAATGGCTGGTAACGCAGATGAAATGGCGGGTTTTGTACGAGCTCTAGCAGAAGCCCAACGAGATTCCAAGGCTCAGCTTGATGATGCTAAAGCTCAGCTTGATGATGCGTTGCACCAGCTCTCTGATGCGTGGCGTAAGAACGGTGAATCACTCGCTAAGGATGAGTCTGTACCCGAAAAAGTCGCTACAAACAATGCTCCGATCGAAGCGGTACAGGATGCGTTGCAATATTTAAAGAGCCGAATAGAGGCTATGGAAGATCCGGGCGGAATTAAAGCTTATTTGAAGAGTATAGAAGGTTCTGCTGGGATTAGAGCTCAATTGAGGGCTATAGAAGATCCAGGTGGAATTAAAGCTATGATGAAGGAGGTAGAAGATCCGGGTGGAATTAAAGCTTTGATGAAGGAGGTAGAGGATCCGGGCGGGATTAAAGCTTTGATAAAGGAGGCAGAAGATCCGGGCGGGATTAAAGCTTTGATGAAGGAGGTAGAAGATCCGGGCGGGATTAAAGCTTTGATGAAGAATATGAAAAATCAGGGCGGTATTTCTAACATTTAGATTCGATTGTTTGAATCACAAAAACTTGAGTCTGTTAAAAAGACTGCCTCTCAGACCGAGGGGGCTAAAATTTTGTGTAAGCTGTGAATCACACAATTTAAACATTCGGCATAAGATCACCGAACTGGATTGTAAATCGATATAGTACCGCCTTCCAATCCCTGATTGGCATCGTCTATTTTTGGCTTATTTTATTAAGTGCCAGATAGAATAGTTTAGAACTTTCTCATCAGCTGGGAAGACCCCTTGGTTTTTTGCAATCTTTCTGAGACTAACATGCACTGATTCGATGTAGTTTGTCTTCTACTTGAATCTCATTTCCGACTCGTAAAGGCACGAGGCACTTAAGTTACGTTGAACTAAACCGCTACGCGGTGGGCTGTTCCTCAACGAATTATCGCTAGTAAAACGTGTATGGTTTTCTACTCTGAAGCTGGGAATGTTCCCAGTTTTGGTGAGGGAAATCATCATGAGCACATTACGTCAGCGTTTTCAGAATGACATGGTATTGCGTGGTTTGGCTCAATGCACGCAGGATGCCTACTTAGATGCCGTAGCGAAGATTGCCAAGTATTACCACCGATCGTCTGATCAGATTTCTCCCGAAGAGATTAAACAATATCTGCTGCATCTGATCAAAGATAAGCATCTTTCAACCTCGACCACCAACCAAGCTGGTTGTGCGCTCCGTTTCTTATTCCGCGTGACCCTGAATCAGCCAGAAATTGGCATTGAGATCCCGCTACGCAAGCCACCAGAACGATTACCTGAATTATTATCAAGGCAGGAAGTGGAAAGCATCTTGGCGGCCTGTACGAATCTGCGTCATCGCACCATCTTGACCACGATTTATGCAACGGGTTTACGCGTCTCAGAACTATGTCAACTCAAAGTCAGTGATGTCGATAGCAAACGGATGATGCTGCGCATTAGTCATGGTAAAGGCGGTAAAGATCGCTACACTTTGCTATCACCGAAATTGCTGCAGACCTTACGCATTTATTGGCAGGCATTTCGTCCTGATGACTGGCTATTCCCCAAGTTGGATGGGTCGCGTCCGATTAGTGACAGTCAGATACAGCGCTTGTTCTATGCCGCCAAACGGCGCGCCAAAGTGACGAAGCAAGGCGGCATCCATAGCCTGCGCCATGCCTTTGCGACACATCTGCTGGACAGCGGTGTGGATTTACACAGCATCAGCCGTTTAATGGGACATGACCACCTCAGTACAACGGCGCGCTACTTGCACCTGCAACAGCAAGTGGTGAAGACCGATTCGCCGCTCGATTTGCTATCGAATCTATCTAAGCTGTAATTACTGGTCTCATCGTATGCTCGCGCATGCTCGTTTGGAGCTGGCCGATATCCTGCGTCAACAGGGACAGGTAGGCATGGGGCAACACACACTCTCGCTTAGCCAAAGCAAGGCTTGGCGCGCCATCACGGCTTGTCGTACTGCGGCATTAGGCGGCCATATTGAACGCTGTGATCAGTGTCAAACGACACGGCACATTTACCATTCGTGCCGTAATCGTCATTGCCCCAAATGTCAAAGCCGCGCCAAAGACCAATGGCTCGCAGCGCGTCAACGTGAATGCCTGAACGTTCCCTACACCCATTTAGTGTTCACGATTCCACATGCATTAAACGGCTTGGCAGCAAGTCATTTCCGCCTGATCACCGACATCTTGTTTAGTGCCAGTGCAGAGACGTTGTTAGCCTTTGCCGCCAATCCGCGTTGGCTCGGTGGTGTGCCTGCGATCACTTTAGTTTTACACACGTGGACGCAGACACTGCAACGCCATTTACACGTGCATGCCTTGATGGCCAATGGTGCATTAGGCGAGGATGGTCAATGGAAACAAAGTCGCCGAGGCTTTCTGTTTCCGGTCAAAGCACTTTCTAAGGTGTTCCGCGAGAAGTTCATCGATGCGTTGAAATTGGCGAGAGAAGACGATCGTATTTCCAAGGAAAGGATGGATGATAAAGCGTGGAAGCAGCTCTTAGTTGAACTGAGGCGCCATGATTGGGTGGTCTACGCTAAAGCGCCTCTGGGTGGCCCACAACAGGTGCTTGATTATTTGTCGAGGTACACGCACCGCGTCGGCATTTCTAATGAACGACTGCTTTCATTTCACGATGGTCAAGTGAGATTTAAAGTACGCGATAACGCTCATGCCGGTAAGAAACGTATTGAGCAATTATCGACAAAAGAGTTCACTCGGCGCTTCTTACAGCACGTCTTACCGACGGGATTTAAACGTATCCGTCACTACGGCTTACTCGCCAATTGCCACAAGAGAGAGAAGCTAGCGCAATGTCGACTGGCACTGCAGATGCCGCAGCCCCAGCCAGCTATCATCGAAAGCGTGCAGGCATTCATGTTGAGGGTGAGCCAGATTGATGTACTGAGTTGTCCGCATTGTGGTCATGGAACGATGCAGGTCATTGAAGTGATAGCGGCAACCAAGCATAGCCAAGTATTAGCGACAGGACCACCGCCATGATCACCTTGCAGTGTCCAAATGTCGAGATTCAAAACGGGTTCTTATGCGCACCGCGGGCTTACTCGCGCCCAAACACAAAAACACAGGTAAAACAGGTCCACGCGGAAAGACGCCAATCGTCATCGATCACCCGAACACGCAATCTTCACCACAAGTTGAATAATTTCCTTGCTAATCTACTAGCAATCAAGCGATCAATTCGCATACAATCCCCTTAATCAACCGACTCACAGTCGGTTCAGTCCAACAAGGTTTATCCGCCGCAATCAGTTCGCGGATCTTATTTTTGCGTTCCGATGCGGCGGATAAACGCTATTCGTTTGTGTTGCCAGATCTAATGCGTTAATTGCACTGACTCGCTTTGACCTCTTTCCATGAAGGAACAACTCAAAGCACCATTAATCCATTATCGGAAACCGTTTCGCTATGGATTTCGCAGCCTTCTTTGCATCCCGTTTTGACTTTTCCTCCTCGACAGCCTTTCGTTTCGCGAACTGGCGCACACCTTCAGCAATGCCCTTGGGGATAAATACATATTTGAGCACTTCGTCGATGATCTCGGGGTGCAGGTAGAAAGGCGAGTTACCTGCTTCCCAATTTGTTTTCATCTTTACACTCTTGCGTTTTGAAGAGCCGAAGAACAGGTTATTCCATATCAGACCTTCGCGTGCAGGATGATCTTTCTTTTCAATGATCGATTCCAAAACACCTCCCATGATACATGTTCCCTTTTCATGGTTTACCTTCGCTCGAAGAATGCGATCAAGCTCTAAGTGCAGCAAGTTTTCAGTCTTGCCATTCTCGTCGACAATTTCGTAGTCTAGCGGCTGGCAGTACCTTCTGAGTTCCCAAACCGCGCGGTCGAATCGAATAATATCCAATGACTGGATGGAATATGAGACTTCGTAGTAACGATATTCGGCTCCATAATCTTCGAGTTTCTTAATGAACTTGAGAGTTTCGGCACTGAGATCGAGTTCAAACTTGCCATGTTGTTTCATCCGCTCAATACCAGGAAGCACGCTATGGCCGCTATGAGCCTTCACTCGATTGAGTACCAGAATGCACTTGACGTATTTTTCCAAACAATGGAGGGCAGACCAGAGAAACGGTTGAATGAGTCGAGCACGGTACGCCATCCTTGCAGCGATGTAATCTTTATCCGCAGTTTCTCGAAAGCTTCTGATCGCAAAATCATTGATTAAAATCTGCGTTGAATAAGGCATGCCGGTCCCCAAAAAAGCAGCAGGTTTTGTTTCTATCGCCGAGTTCAGCGGCAGTTTTTAAGTTGTGGCTTTGTAAAATACTCTGAGCAGCAAAAAAACACAAATCCACGACTTAAAAACTGTCCAGCACACTAAGTGTGCGTGCTGCAAAGACTTGTTAGGCGATTTCGAGTTCTAAAAACTCTTTTCGAGTCATAACCTTAGTTTCAACTCCTAACCATTGATATACGGCTTTAACTTTACGAGCAAAGTTATCATCGTTAGTTACAAATACATCTGCATAAGCAGCATAAATTGCATGGCTTGTATCATGTAAACTTGCGATATATTTATCTGATTTGTCTGGAAAGTACCTCTGAGTTTCAAGATACTCCATTAGTTTTTCTACAACCGCTTCAAATATAGGGAAGTATGAACGGATATAACCAAAACGAAGCATTGACTCAAATATCCGCTCACTTGGTACAAACATACAAAAATTAGGATCTCGTTTTAATTCCCTATGATAACCCCGAACAATTTTGTTGAGATTTTTTCTAAACTTTTCTAAAGTTACTTGAACATCTGAATTATTGGCTTCTACTTTAGTTATTCTGCCGGACGCTTCCACTTCTTCACCATTCAAGAGTTTTTCCTTTTGATGCTCTTCTGCAATTATATTTCGATAATGCATAGAGAACACCCGTTCATAAGTATCCTTGGGATTCTCTTTATATGTATATATTCCATTTTTGCGAACTAAAACAAGACCATTTCTCGGATAAGGTAAAAAACAATATGATTCAGTTAACTCTTTCAGAAAGAGTACTTTATCTTCTGCACTTTCTTCACTCTGACCGTGGTGTTTTACTGTATTGGCAATTTCTTCTAAATGGGGCGGACTAAAAACGATTCTATGCCCATCTTTTTTTAGAATATTCACAACATCAACAACACGTTGATTTCTTTTATTTTTCAAATCAATGACAATGTTATTGTCAAGATATATGTACTTCATGTTTATTCCGTTTCGACTGCCACCTAGCTGTTAATTAAAATGAAAAACAGTGGATGGTATTTCAAAAGCTCAATCTATTTACGTAAATATTTTTCCGAGAAAAAGCTAATACAATTTAGTATTGTTACTTGTCTGTCGCAGATCCAACAGCCTCTAAGTGATCGCCCAATTTCGAATCATCGAAAACGTCTTTGATCAAACTTGCCCACCGAGTACCAGCGCGGTCGTTATAAATTCTCCTGCAAGCTTCGACAAAGTTGGCTGGGGCAGACCCAAAGTGTTTTTCATAAGTTGAATTGTTGACGTAGATATCCATGTTTTTCAACATGAACATTTTGAGCGGCTCCCCTCGAAGGTCAAGAATGGTTTTCTGGTAGTCGCTTACAGTTGCAGATTTCATGACTACCTCATCGGAAGAGTTCCATCCGTTATTTTCCGCAAGGTAAAGGCATGTATCAAACAGCGTTTTAGGTTTTTTTACCAAACTTTCTGCCGTTACAAAAGCAGCCCTGATTGACGGATGCAAGGGGCGGTTACCCCAGTTGTCGAGAATAAATTGACTAGGATCCGCTTCCGGCTCAGCAACCTTGGCTAGCAGTTGTTCTACCCATGAAGTCACCATCTGATCAGCTATAGGCTTTCCTCCGTCGAATTTCAATAGTCGATCGTGTAATGATGTTACGGTATAACAATCAAGGAAGCGCACGTCATCGAGCAACGCTCGCCCAGCCTCTAATATTTCGTCCACTGTCATTTCTGGATCCCAGATCGTATTCTGAAAGAATGTGCGCGAACGAAATTGCGCCCCAGCAAGCCGATTCTCCTTTCGGTAGCGATCAACGATTGTGTCAAGCGCAGAACTGTCTAATAGGCCTGAAATCAAGTAGTCGCACAATACCTTCTCATATTCGTCGGTACCAGCGATGCCAAGACGCTCAAATAATAGTGTCCACTTAGCATGCAACTTGCTTTCTTCGGAGGCTTCCTCAGTGTTACGACCCCGAACGTGATTTTCGAATTGAGACTGAAATAAAGACTCGAAATCAAGAATGTAGTCCATAGTCGGGCCGTCTTCGATTCCCTTGTAGTGAATTGCGGATAAGAGTACTGTAGATGGGATAGTACGATTCAGTACATCCTCCTGCAGCGGAAGATGATCACTAAAGATGGTGTTTACCGCGCGAATGATCTTACGAATAATTCTGATATTGGTAATTCCGCAGGTTACTACCGCCACCTTTATCTTATCCGCGAATTCACTTGGGCACAGACCTACAGCAATATCGAATGCCTCGGACGGTGTTGTATTCAGTCGTAGTTCAACGTCAATAACCTTCTCTCTAAATTTTTCCCATATCGCCTTATCTGAGAGCTTGTCAGAATTCATAATTAATAGAACCCTGCACACATAGTTTTGTGTGAAGTCATCGATAAAACCAAGGATTTCGTCGATCGAAAGTTTTTCGTGCTTACGCTCAATATCATCAATCACGATAAACCTGCCTCGCACTAGCGCCGGGACCGCCAGAAGGGCAAACTCATCAAAAGCAGACCCTGTCCGTAGAAAACCTTGAGCGATCTGCTTCATGCCTGAGACGACAGATTTCACCGCATCACTCGTTGGACCATTCTTGTCTAGCAATGGTGCTGCGGCTTGAGTTAGCTTGAATTTGAGTTCTGTGATCGTGGTCACTCCGAACAACGAAACATACAGAGCAGTGTTGACTTCTGGGCCGCTACGAGAGTTGTCACGAAGGCTTTTCCACATGTGGCTTTTACCCGTTCCCCACTTTCCGGATAACGCTAGAACTCTTATATCTTTACTAGAGAGAAATCGCAAAAGATTTTCTTTGGTTCTCGACATGCTCATTTGGTTGTCCTCATTCGTAAAATCTTGTTTTTCGATTTCAGTGCATTACTCAGATCAGCGTTCATTTGCTTAAGTTCCTGTATTAATCTAAGGTTGGCAATCGAGATTTTTTCAACCAACTCTTACGCTCCAAAAGGAGCGCAGGTAACTCTTTTTGCCTGCTGTAACCAAAAAAATGAAACTTTATTGAACAAACTAAAATGTAGGCGAAACCATCCGAACTCGACATGATTCAAGCCCAATATTTCAAGGTGTTTTCCTAATACTGCCAATCCTCATAAGCCAACGGCAATTTATTTAGCAGCGTTCGACTTTCGCGCCACTTGGGTAAAAACTTATCCATGTATTTGCGGAAGCGTTCGTTGTGATGCCGTTCGAGCAGATGAACCAACTCGTGAACGAGAATGTATTCTAGACACTCAGGCGGTTTCTTCACTAGTTCAAGATTTAGCCAAATGCGTTTTGCCTCAATATTGCAGCTACCCCATTTAGTTTTCATCTTTCGAATACCGCATGCGTTTGGTCTTCGTTTGACGACGGGAGCCCAATGTTGAACTAGCTCATCGACCTTTAATTTAAGTTGTTCGCGATACCAGCTGTTCAAAACCGCTAGCCGATTTTCAGTGGAAGTACCTGGTTGGACGTAAAGACGTAATTTTGTCTTCCCCTTTGTTTCAATGCGGTGTTTTCCATTGTCTTCAATGACCTCAAGACGATACGATCTACCCCAGAGATAATGACTTTCGCCATTGATCATTTCACGCTCGGTTTGTCGTGGCTGCGCGTTGAAGTCGGCTTGTTGGCGTCGAATCCAGCCAAGCTTTGAAATAATGGCTAAACGCACGCGCTCATCCGTTACATGATGAGGTACTGCCACACGGACTTTTCCATCTGGCGGCAAAACTGCTAGATGAAAATTCTTAATACTTTTACGTACGACTTGAATTTTCAATCCACTAATGATTAAAAAATCTTCGGTCGCATCCGCGTCAATAATTCTGCCCAAAATTCTTGCTTTCAAAAAATCTCATTGATATTCGCGCTGATTTTTTGCCAGCTCCAGCACCGTTGTGATATCCGCATCGTAACCCTCTAATTCTTGACGAATAGCATTCGCAACTTCACGTTCTTTGAAACGATCACCTACCCAATCCGCTTTCTTGGTATATCGAATGGCCGTATCGATTTTATTTGCCAAAATCTCGTCATTGTTCAGGTTGTCAAACAAAGCGCGCTTCGCCTGGGTATCAATACTTGAAGGATACGGATTCTTTGTATCTCCTTGAGGTTTAATGACCTTGCGTGCCAAGGCTTTGATTTTCTCTAAATACTCTTGATAGCTGATCACTTGATTGCGACGCTCTGCAATGATGGCATCGAGTAACTCCGACATACGTTCATAGTATTTTGGATTCACTGGATTTTCATCGATGATCGTCTTGCGCATATTATTTTCGATGGTTTCAGCCATTGCTTCAGGATTCTTCTTGATACCTTCGGGTAATCCATCTAAACCAGCGTCACCATTTTCAACGATTAATTGAATCAAACCTAGCTCTTCAAAATCAATCAGCTTTTCGCTACCTTCTGCGCGAATGTACATGTCGAGCAAATGGCGCATCGCTGGCTCAAAGCGTTTCATATCTAAGTAATCGCCACTAGCCAATTTCACTTCATCACGCATCTTTTCGTAATGAACAACATCTTGTTTTATTTGTTCTGCTTCTTCCGCACTAAACCCTGCTACACGTAATTCATTGGCTATATTGGCGTAGCTACGCAATAACTTGCTGACAGTCTTATACAGTGCAACCCGCAATGCTTCGCGGTCTAACAAACTCTGCGGCTTACTCGTATCGCCGCAGAAATATGCAATATAGTCTTTGGTATCGCGTGGCAGCATGACGGGCTCACACAGCGCTTTAACCGCCTCAAGCGCATCAGTTAGCTCAATTTTCGCCAACCCCAGGCGATCTTTTAGTAAGCCCGCTACATCGTCTGCATCGTACCCATCGAGCGCATTTTCTGTATAGCTCTGAACGGCTTTATTCAAAGACTTAAACAAATCCTTGTAATCGACAATGTAGCCATAGTCCTTGTTATCACCATCTAATCGATTCACACGGCAAATCGCTTGGAATAAGTTATGGTCAGCCATGTGCTTATCGATGTACAAGTAGGTCGCTGATGGCGCATCAAAGCCAGTCAGAAGCTTATCAACAACGATGAGCAAGCGCATTTGTCCCGGCTCTTTGATAAACCGTTGTTTTACTTCTTTCTCAAAATCTTCTACTCGATTAACGGCGGCGTCTTCTGGCAGCTCAAAATAGTCCGCGAGCATTTTGCGATAGGTATCGTACTTAAACAGTTTTTCAGTTAAGCCTTCACCAGACTCTTCGCCCTTAATATCAGACGCAGTCGGTTTATAACTCGTGACGATCGCACATTTATCTTTAAAGTCAGTCTTGCTGAACATGTCATAGACTTTGCACGCTTGATAAACACTGGCACAAACCAACATGGCGTTACCGCGTCCATCCATTAAGCGCGGCTTAGTTTCCATATCCAGCAAAATATCGTTCACAATCTGCTCAAGGCGAGATTTGCTAGACAACACTTTCTGCATCGTGCCCCATTTTTGTTTGAGCAAGGTTTTATTAAACGCGGTAAGTTCTCGCGTTTTGGCTTCAAACCATTCATCGACTTTCTTTTGGGAAGTAATGCTCTGGTCGATATCTCGCGCTTCATAGCGCAAATCCAATACGACACCATCGTTGACAGCTTCATTGAACTTATAGGTATGAATGTAAGGGCCGAAGACTTCGAGCGACTTGCGTTTGTCTTTCTTGAGTAGCGGAGTTCCAGTAAAACCAATGAACAACGGTGCAGGCCCCTTGTCGCTAACCAAAATCGCCTTCATTGCATCATGTAACTTGCCTGATTGTGTGCGATGACATTCATCCACAAAAACAAATAAATTACCTTTTACTGAAAAATCTTTTGGGAGATTTTTTCGTAATTCTTCAATGTAGTCATCAGCTGAATTTTCATCTTCATCATCACCATGACGACCAAATTTGTGAACCAAGGAACACAGTAACCACGGATTAGGCTCATTGATGCTCGCCATGAGATGCGCACCGCTTTGACTACGCTGGATCTCCTCATCGACACCCTTAAATACTTTTTCGATTTGCTCATCTAATTCGGTGCGATCCGTAATAATTAAGACGCGAGCATCTGTAACGTTTTCCCGTATCCACTTAGCTAACCACACCATCGTGAGACTTTTTCCTGAACCTTGGGTATGCCAAATAATGCCACCTTCCCGACGCGCAATATGACGCTTAGCCTCTTGAATTCCAAAGTATTGATTATGACGACAGGTTTTTTTAACGCCGCTATCGAACACAATGTAGTCGTGGATGATTTCCAGAAAACGCTTTTTGTTGCAAACCTGCGCAAGATGTCGTTGCAAAGGATTTTCAAATTCCTGTGTGCTGTCTTCTTTCCATTCTAAGTAATGCTTCTCGGGTGTCTCAATCGTGCCGTAACGCAGGCCCTGAGTCTCGTTGCCGGCCATCACCAATTGCATCGTCGTGAAAAAATTGCGAATGAAATCTTTCTTTTGATTGTCTAGATTTTGACGAACGCCTTCACTAAACGACACCGAAGAGCGCTTTAGCTCCAGCACCCCCAACGCAATACCATTCACGTATAAAACGATGTCAGGACGCTTTTTGTTTTCGCCTTTCACCGAAACTTCTTCTGCAATAGCAAAATGATTGTTTTGAGGTTCCTCCCAATCAATCAACCAAATGGTTTGCTTTACATCACCAGCGCCGGTTTTTTCTTTTACACCATAACGTAGCAAGCGATAGACTTCTTTATTCGCATCGTAGAGCTTCTTGCCTTCACCCAAAGCGGCGGCAGTATCAATGCGGCGAATTGCTTTCTCGATCAAAACTGGATCAATGTCTCGACTAGTAAGCCATGCACGCAAATACTGAGGCTCAACATTGCGATTCGATTGGCGATCGTGCCAGTCACCTAAATAGCGATAGTCAAGTTCTGACTGAAAGAATTGAACCACTCGATTTTGGGTAAAACGTTCACGTTCGCCTACTGTGCTCATCCATGTACTCCAATTTGTAAATCATTTTTAAACAATCTAAGCATTTGCTCTTCGTGTTTTTGAATCTGATCCGGTCCCCAACCATCTTCAGAGTCCATTAACTTAATCATGTTGTAAAGCTTCAAGGTATCGATTTTCTTGTCAGAGATCGCTGCCTTAAAATGGTCGCGTTTAGCCTTAGGCTGGAAGTTACTTAGCCGAGAGTTCTTGCTATGACTAATCAAGCAGAGATTCCCAAACCGATGCAGGTACTCTTGATCGAGCTCTTTGTGGCCATCCATTGGATGCTGCGGGTAGAAGTGTTCAACCGAACTTCTGAAAGAGAACTCAAATTGTTTAATAACATCGTCGGCGGTATCGTTTTCAATCCCCTCACGCCACAGCAGATAATCAAGGTAGTTGAACACCAAATTGTTCTCGATTTCGCCAAACTTTAAACGTGCCACGACTTCAGCTTGCGCAAAGTTGATTACCTCATAAGCACTTCGTTGATAAATCATTGCGTAGTAGTCTGCTGGCACACCAATACTCAAGAAGCGGCCATAAACAAATTGGCGAGCAAGTTGTTCCAAGCGAACTAAGTATAAAGAGGCATCAATTTCTCGCATTTGATACAACTCGTTGAGCGCGCCATTTAACCAATGTTTATATACCAGTGTCGGTGTTGAGACGTGCATCGCACTCAGTAACATTAAGATGCGTCGATTGACACCCTCGAAACCATCTTCCTCATCTCGATCAAAGGTATTGATATAACTTTGACTTTTTGCATTGTAGAAATGCAGTCGCTTCAAACTCCACTTATCTTCGCCTTGTGAAAATTCGCGTTTGATAATGAATTGGTCAAAGAGATACTTACACTTCAATAAGGAGAAGATAAAATCTTGAGTCTTCTCAATCGCAGTTTCAGTTTTCAGGATATGCAACTCGAATTGATCAAGCAATTGCTTATCATCTAACGGGATGTCTTTGCCACTCCAAACCCGCAACACGTGCAATAAGAAGTTGGAGAAGTTGATGACACTATTAAACCGCTCAGGCGTACTCGTCGTATCTGAGGATGACGCAGACGGTGGAGGCGTTTCAAGTATGTCAGCCAAGGTACGACTTACATCAGCAGATTGACCATCTTCAGTAACTGACGCAGAGCCAACCAAGCTCTTTAGTTCATTAAAGTCTGTTGGTGTAAAACGGCCCCAATCATTTTCGCCAAAAACTTTATGTCGCTCGTGCGGCGCAAAACCATACTGTGCGTAGCGTTCCATATTCGCCGTCGCATCCCAAACTTTAGATAGCACTCTGATGCTGGCATCGCGCGTTATCTTGTCATCGATCGTGTTGAGGACGGACATCAAGCGAGCTTTTACTACTTCGTGCTTCTCTAACTGCTCACCACGGTTATTCATCACTTCAAAGTAATGATTTAAGTCCGTATCTTTGGGGACAGAAACCCGTGCGATTTGAACATGGTGAAACAAATAATCGCAGAAGTCTGCTAATTTTTCATTCAATCCGATCAGCCCTTTTTCCAGCAAACTAAAACCATTCACCACATCGAGGTTATACTCCGAGGACTGCAAATGATTGAGTGCGACTCCCTGAAACAAGCTGGCAAACGTCAAGGAAGAATTGGCGCGACTTTCAAAATCAAGATTCAGCTTTGTGTACCAATCCATATTGAACGAGATCGAGCCATTAGCCGTTCCCTTATTCGCTAAGCGTTTTAAGCACATCGCCAGCAGTGTCAACGTGGTGAAGCGCTGTTGGCCATCAATCACTTCAAAACTGCCGTCTTTGCGCTCAAAAACAACCAGTGTGCCAATGTAGTAAGGCTTGCTTTGTGCTTCGGCTTTATTCTTTTCTTGATAATCGAGTGCGTCTTGCAGCAACTGCTTAATTTCGCCTTCACCCCAAGCGTAGTTGCGTTGATACATCGGCACCCAATACGTATTCGTATCAGTCAACAGCTCGCGCACACTATAGTTGCGTACCGTCTCATTCATAGTATTTTAATTCCTTAAACAAGCTGATAATCTCACCGATCTTAGTGCCATTAATCTCTGATTCTTTCAAACTGACGAGCGGCCAGTTCAACACATCGCTGGGCTTGACCGCCTGTTTTATC
>JAYVHZ010000189.1:0-1897 GCA_043770645.1 Undibacterium sp.
AACGGGATGGCAGTTGCTGATGTGTCAGGGCTATCTAATGATCATGCCGTCGCCAGTGAAACTGCAAGCTCTCAACAAATCGAAATATTGCGTGGCCCGGCTGCTTTGTTATACGGCAGTGGTGCGATTGGTGGTTTGGTCAACGTGGTTGACGGACGTATCCCAACGACCTTGAGCAAACAACTAAGCGGCGAAATGGAAGTGAAATTTTCCGGTGTCAGTGCCGAGAAAAGTGCTTCCTTTTTTCTGGACGGATCGATTAACGATATCGCCCTTCATCTAGATGGTAACAGCCGCAAGGCGGGTAACTATAAAATTCCAGGATATGCCAGTGCTTATGGCGAGGGCGACATCAAAGGGCATTTACCCAATAGTTTCACGCGAGAACATAGTTTGGGATTTGGTGCCTCGCTAGTGAAAACCTGGGGACATGTCGGTGCGTCGATCCAAAACATGGAGGATCGCTATGGTATTCCGACTGAGGAAATGGCTTTCATCGATTTAAAACAAACCCGCTTTGATATTGATGCTGCGGTATTCAAACCGTTTTTCATGTTTGATACTTTCAAATTCAAATTAGGATCTACCGACTATAAACATACCGAAAAAATGCAAGACGGTACACCAGCAACTGATTTTAAAAATCGTACGGTAGAAACACGAACGAGTTTGTCGCATACGAATTGGGATGGTTGGGAAGGTAGCCTCGGGTTACAAACTGAAAAAGCGAATTTTTCTGCACTGTCTGCCGAAACAGGTCGAGCCGATACGGTGCCGACGACCCGCAGTATTTCAAATGCGATTTTTCTGGTTGAACAAAAGAAGTTTGGCGCTGTGACATTAAGTGGTGGTGGACGTTTAGAAACGGTTAAGCGACAACCACAAGCGAGCTTCAATTTGCCTGAGCGCCAATTTAATCTACACTCCTATTCTATCGGCGCCATGATACCGGTTGCGGCTGATTTTGCGATTGTTAGCAGTTTGTCGACGGCGCAACGCGCTCCGACAACCGAGGAGTTGTATTCAAACGGTCCGCATGAATCGACCTTGACCTTTGATATCGGTAATAGTCAATTGTTACGGGAAAAGTCACAGAATGTGGAGTTAAGTCTTCAGAAAACGACGGGATTGATTCGATGGAAAATCAACGGCTTTGTTAATCAAGTTGATAATTATGTTTTCGGTGAAATTGACGGTTTGCAAGTGAACGAAGAGGGTGAGCACGATCCAGAGGGGGAATTCACACAGCGCTTTTGGAAGCAAGCTGCCGCCACAATTCGTGGTGGCGAGGCTGAGATTATGTACAACCAACATGGAGACGGATTTTCTGCCCGTGCTTTTGCCGATACTTCGCGTGGTACTTTAAAGCAACGCGGCAATTTGCCACTACAAGCAGCGAATCGACTGGGATTTGATCTGGGTTATCGGAATGGTCCGTGGCGAAATACGCTCAGTGTCTTGCACGCGCAAAAGCAAGAACGTTTGGCGGCGTCAGAAAACTATGCTACACCAGCTTTCACTAAAGTCGACATGAATGTCACTTATACCCACGAATATCTGAATGCTCAACTCACTTGGTTCGCCCAAGTGAAAAATCTGTTGAATCAAGATATTCGTTTGGCGACATCGGTTCTTAAAGAAAGCGTTCCACAGCCTAAACGGGGTTTTATTTTTGGAGTACGCGCGAATTTTTGATGAATTGACGTGACTTTGAATTGTGCCGGGTGCAGAAGAGTCACCCGGCTTAGAGCAAATGCAAATTTATGTAAAATAAGACTGTTTTCGTCGTGTTCCGCAAACTGATTTTTATACGCGTCAGCGTATACTGAGAATAGTGAAGGCTTTTGTAAATAATTGAAAAATTGCAGATGGTAAGCTCGAATTGGTAGAGGTAGAT
>JAYVHZ010000190.1:0-6384 GCA_043770645.1 Undibacterium sp.
TGGTACGACGGCGGTGGCAGGTGATTCGATAGAAATTCTGCTGGCGGGTAGCTCTTTCACGACACCCGTGACCCGCGTATTAAGCGCGGCGGAAGTGACAGCAAAAACGGTGACGTTGACGATTGGTGTCGGTAGTGGTTGGGGTGGTGATGGCATTAAAGGTCTCACTGCACGTTTTATTGATGCTGCTGGCAACCTAGGAACAGCGTCCGGTCTGGTAAACATAACTATCGATGGGTTTCCCCCGAATCCGACTGCGCAACCGCTATCGGTTGCTGTGGCAAGCAATGGCATCAGCAATGTCGAACGATTAGCTGGCGTTAATGTGGTGGTCGATCTGAATGGAACAGGCGCGGTGGTTGGGGATACAATCACGATTTTGATTGACGGTGTTGGATTTCCAACGCCAGTGACGCAGAAAATCACCTCGGCACAAATTACGGCAAAATTGGCGACAGTATTGATTCCATCTTCTGCACTTTGGGGGGCTGATAGTGTCAAAGTTTTGAGTGCGACGATCACCGATGCTTCGGGAAACATCTCGTTGAATGGTGGTGACGTCAATGTGATATTGGATACAACAGCGCCCGTTGCACCGACAAACCCAGTAGCAATCGCGGCTGCTGCTAATGGTATTAGTGCAGCAGAAAAAACTGCAGGAGTGACGGTTTCGATAGACCTGTCCGGTTCCACGGCGGTGGTTGGAGATCGTCTCGATCTCTTGATTGGAGGTCTCCCTTTTACAGTGCCTTTGACTCAAACATTAACGGCGCTTGATTTAGCAAACTCTGTTGTCAATTTTACGATCGGAACCGCCTCAGGTTGGGGAACTGATGGTGTTAAATTGATCTCGACCCGGTTGACCGATATTGCGGGAAATATCGGTAGTGCCGGCTTGACGACTAGTGTTTTGCTTGATACTGCTACCCCGGCAGGACCGACCTCGGCGTTAGTGGTTGGCGCAAATAGTGGTGGGGGGATTTCTGTTGTAGAAAGAAATGCTGGTGTTGATGTTGTTGTCAATTTAAATGGTACGACTGTGGTCGCGGGTGATCTGGTAGAAATTTTGATTGCCGGACTGCCATTCACGACTTCAGTAAATCATGTGTTAACAGCCGCTGAAGTTCTTGCAAAGAGTGTGACACTGACGATTGCTGGCACCGATGGTTGGGGTGTTGACGGCTCTAAAGTTTTGACTGCTCGATTTGCTGATATTGCGGGAAATGTTGGAAGTGCAAGCGGAGCCTTGACGGTGACAATCGATGGTAACGCTCCAAATTCCCCAGCAACACCTTTGATCGTTGCTGCCGCAACAAATGGTATTAGCAATGCTGAAAAAGTGGCAGGCGTTTCTGTGTCGGTGAGCTTAGTCGGAACTGGCACGGTCGCTGGCGACACTATTCGTCTGCAGTTAGATACCGTAGATTTTGCCACACCTGTGATCCATACAATCACGGCAGCGCAAATTACAGCGCAAGCAGCAACGGTGCTTATTCCAGGTTCCGCAGTTTGGGGGGCTGACGGTAGCAAATTATTGACAGCTAATTTTACTGATGTTTTAGGTAATATCGGAACGGCAGGTGGTGATGTAACTGTGATTTTAGATACGACGCCACCGAGCAGTCCAGTAAATCCGGTGACCATTGCTTCCGCCTCCAATGGACTAAGTTTGTCTGAAAAATCAGCTGGTGTTAGCGTTTCTGTTGATCTTTCTGGTAGTGGCTTTGTTGCGGGTGAAAGCATAGAGTTATTGTTAAACAGTTTTGCATTTGCGACTCCAGTGTTGAAAGTGTTGACTGCGCTCGATATTAGCAATGGGGCGGCGAGTTTATTGATATCGGGTACAGCGAATTGGGGAGCAGATGGTTCAAAAGTCATTAGTGTCCGCGGCATTGATTTGGCGGGTAATTTGGGTGCTGGTGGTGGTGATCTCACGGTGGTTTTAGACACCGTTGCACCAGTTGGTCCCACCAATGCTTTAGTCGTCGCTGCCAATGCTGGCGGTGGACTTACAGCGGCAGAAAAAAATGCTGGAGTCTTGGTCGATGTAAATCTTAGTGGCACTAGCTTGGTTGCTGGAGATAGAGTAGAGATATTGATTGGTGGTCTAGCTTTTTCTACGCCAGTTGTGCATGTATTGACAGCACTTGAGATTAGCGCGAATTTGGTATCGTTGACGATAGACGCTAATGATGGTTGGGGCGCTGATGGTAGTAAAGCCTTGACCGCGAGATTCATTGACTTGGCTGGAAATGTCGGCGCTGGTTCTGGAACAGTTTCGGTGCTAATACTAGATACAACTCCGCCAAACGTACCAAGTTCGCCGATGATTGTTGGCGTCGCGGCCAATGGGATCAATTTAAGCGAAAAAAATGCAGGTGTGTCGGTGTTAGTGAATTTAGCCGGAACAAATGCGGTCGCCGGGGATGTCGCTACATTATTAATCGATGGTAACGGCTTTACGACACCGGTCACCTATGCCATAGGCGCTGCAGATGTTACTGCTGGAAACTTTAGTTTTACGATCGGCAGCGGCGATGGTTGGGGGGGGGATGGCAGTAAAATTCTGAGCATGAGTATCACTGATGTCGCTGGAAATATCGGTTCCGCGGGTGGAAATGTGGCTGTCTCACTCGATACCACCTTACCAAATGCGCCAGCAAACGCTGTGGTTGTGGCGGCTGCTGCGAGTGGAATCAATGCGACAGAGAAAACATTAGGTGTTACCGTCGTCGTTGACTTGAGCGGGACCAATGCCGTAGTAGGCGACAGAGTCGAAATATTATTGGGTGGAGCATCTTTTGGTACGCCAGTGCTGCGCACTTTAACTAGCTTGGATATCAGTGGTGGCAGTGTGAGCGTTTTCATCGATGGGAGCACTAGCTGGGGGACAGATGGGGTAAAGACACTTTCCGCGCGTATTCAGGATGTTGCTGGAAATTTTGGTTTGGCCGGCGGTAGTCTGACCACAACTTTGGATACATCAATTCCGACAGCTGGAGGCGTGCCCGTTTATACAGATGTGGATTCCTCAGGGACAATTAATTCAGGAGATACTTTCGTATTTATGATCTCTGAAGCAACTAATAAGGCGATCACAATCAGTGATCTTCTTGTAAATAATGCCCATATCTTTGGTGTAGGTGCAATATCGGAATGGAGCACAAATGGTATGCAGTTAACGCTCACTTTAGGGGCTGGCACTGATATCGCGGTGGGCGATATCGTGACCTTGGTTGGGGTATCTGATTTGGCTGGAAACTCTTTGAATTTGGCGTTTTCGATATAAGCAATTTGGGGTGGCTGTTGCTAATCCTCGGCCATCCAAAAGAACACGGTAGTCAAGCGTTTTTCACGCAGTTCTTTACCAAAATAGCCGCTCGCGCAATGCACTAAATTTGCCTTGTAAAGGATCATACGGTTAAACACATTTTGTACGCGCAGATCTTCATACCAAGCTTGAATCGGCAGTGCTTTGACACGCAAGGCATCGACTAAATTATTATGCGGTGCCAACACGATATTGCCGCCAATAGCACCATTTGGATAACGCAGGCGACAGAAGCTGGTGCCTGAGTCTGGTGGTGGATTTGGACTCAGGTAAATGACGCAGGCATAGCGACAGAGGTGACGACTATCGGTATGGGGATGAGGTGTGCTTTCGGCAGCGCCGACCAATTGCGCGACGTTACAGTCTAAACGTAAGCCTCCCGGCGGTTGTTCTCTCCATAATCTATCTTTACCGGTTAATTGTTTGACCTTGGTTTCTATCAGTTCAACTTCTGCTGGATTGAGAGCGCCATGAAAGCGCATGCCAGGCCAGCTTTCCGGTTGATAAGGGGCGCCATATTCCCATTTGTCTCGACTAAAACAACGCTCCGAGATCTCCGCTGCATTGGCTAAGACATCATCAACGATCCAATAATTTTTGCCAAGTTCTAGTTTTTCGTAGGGTAGTTTAGGTGCAATTGCTGGAATTGGAGGTAAAGGCGTTGAGGGAATCGGCAGCGGTAACATAAGACAATAGGGGTTCGGAATAAGGTTGGCAAAGATAGGGGGGAGCTCTAAAAGACAATCTACATCAAACAGCTTATATCATTTGTAGAGCTACCGATAAATTGGTCTAAATAGTAACAGAGGACAGACCTATCTTTGCTTTTCAACCATAAAAAGCTACGATTATTTGGAAACTGGCGTCTTATAAACCACACCATCCTTCATCACGAACTCCACTTTTTCTAAAATACTGATATCTTTTAGTGGATCCCCTTTGACTGCAATGATGTCGGCTGCAAAATTATTTTCGATTGAGCCTAGGCGTTGACTTTGATTGAGTAACTCAGCGGCCCCCAGCGTGGCACTGCGGATCGCTGCGAGCTCTGGCATGCCAGCTTCGACCATATAGCGAAATTCTTTGGCATTTTCACCGTTAGGGAACACGCCTGCATCAGTACCAAAGGCGATTTTTACGCCTGCTTTGTAGGCGCGCGCAAAAGTGGACTGAATCAAAGGGCCAATGGCCGCCGCCTTGGGTTGCACTAAGGGTGAAAAATAGTCTGGAATTTTTGCTTTTTCAGCGACAAATTTACCGGCAGAGATAGTTGGCACATACCAGGCGCCATGTTTTTTGAAGAGGGCAATCGCTTCATCATCCATATACGTACCGTGTTCGATGGAGTCGATACCTGCGCGAACTGCACGTTTAATTCCCTCATTGCCATGGGCGTGGGCAGCCACCCGGAAACCATAGTCTTTGGCAGTTTTAATGATGCTGTTGAGTTCTTCGTCAGTAAATTGGGTATTTTGGCCACTGCTGGCTTGACTTAAAACACCGGCAGTTGCGGTGATTTTGATGAGGTCAGCACCTTCCTGGTAGCGACTACGGACCGCTTCGCGCGCACTGTCAACACCATTGATGACGCCGTTTTCTGGCCCGGGCTTACCGATAGCGGTACGCATCGCATGGGATAAACCATTGGATGGATCAGCATGACCACCCGTGGTGCCGATCGCTTTTCCTGCGGTGAACATGCGTGGTCCAACAATGCTGCCTTGATCAATCGCACGTTTCATTGATACATTCAAACCATCTGCTGCACCTAAGTCACGCACGCTGGTGAAGCCAGCCAAGAGAGTGCGTTCAGCCAATTTTATCGAGCGATACGCGTAGTCTGCGGTATCTGAAGTCAGTGTATTACGGAGTTCCTCGACCTGTGGTTTTGGATCGCCGGACAAGTGAACGTGCATGTCGATCAATCCCGGCAAACAGGCATAGTCGCGTAGATCAATGTGCGAGGCAGCACTCTTCATCGGTGTAATCGAAACGATTTGACGATTCTCCACCGTAATACTAACTTTTTCGCGCCATACGCCATTTTTTACATCGAGTAATTTTCCACAATCAAGGGTGGTCGTGCCTGCCATTGCTGGTGCGGAAACAGCAGCAAAGCCGCAAGCGATACTGAGTGTCAGATAGTTGAGTTTTTTCATGTATTTATTTGTGTTGTGGTTGATCGAAATACTTAACGTTTGCAGAGCGGAGCGTCTGATTTGTTTTTCATGCGCTGAGATTTTTTGAAATGATTTGCTGGTGGGTCGTCATAAGTTTTTAAAGTATTAGTGAGATTTGCTAGCTATCGGCAAATCGACGTAAAAGCAAGCGCCTTCGCCGTAGATCGAACTAAAGTGTAATTTACCTTGCATGGCCTCGATCAATTCTTTGCTAATCGCTAAGCCAAGGCCCGTGCCGCCTCGTTGCCTTGTATCAGAGGAATCCGCTTGGGCAAATTTATGAAACATCCGCGACTGGAATTCTGCTGGGATGCCGGGACCTTGATCTTTGACGGCTATTCTCACTTTGTCGTCGATCATTTGAACGGTAATCTGAATATGGCCATGGTTAGGGGAGTATTTGATAGCGTTTGACAGCAGGTTAGACAGAACTTGGAGCAAGCGTTGCGCATCAATCGCTATGGCTAGTGCCGGATAGGGATTGTCAATCGCCATCGATATCATGCGCTCAATGCCAGTCGCCATATTGCTTTCCAACGCCGCTTGCAAAATGGGTGCAAGCGACAATGTTTCGATTTTAAATTGTAACTCTCCAGCTGAGACTTTTTCCATATCAAGCAAATCATTGATCAATACACTCAAACGCTGGCTATTTTTCTGGGCAATTTGTAGCATCGTTTTGAATTTTTCTGGGATGTCACCCATGACCCCATTCGCCATCAATGCCAATGCGCCAGAAATGGAGGTCAGAGGCGTACGTAATTCATGACTGACGGTGGAAATGAATTCATCCTTCATTTTGTCGATACGCTTGCGCTCACTAATATCTTGAATCGTGCCATAGAGTCGTTCGCATCTATCCTGTTGGAATTG
>JAYVHZ010000191.1:0-4595 GCA_043770645.1 Undibacterium sp.
CTCAACCGCGCGCAGTCGCTGCTGAAGGCCGGGCGGATTGAAGAGTCTCTGACGGAGCATGTGGCCATCATGGCGGCGCTGAAGAAGCGGGATGCTGCTGCTGCGCAGTCGGCGATGCGAGCGCATATTGAGAGTGGGCAGGAAGCAGCGGGTTAGGTCAAGGTAACGACTTGAAACGCTGTACTTTGGCTTCGCGGCTTCGCTCGATGTACAACGATATGAAGCTTGCTAACTTTTATTTTTTGAAATTAATTGTTGAATGATATTGTTAATCCTTAGTGTGTGGTCAAACTAATCCCATGACAATATGTTTTCTTGACCATTTCCAATTGGGTAACTTCCCCTAGGAGATTGGACGTAGCAATTTATAGCTGTTAAACCAGATTTAAATTGCTCACTAAGTGGAACTCTGACCTCAATGCGGTCGCGTTGTATGCTTTGATTCGTGTCGAGCCCTTGTTTTATCAATGCTCCTCCTTCATGCATGACTGTAGGCCACTCGAACCTCCCCGCCCTGAATACACCCAAAGCGCACATTAACGACTGTATTTCTATTTTTGGTTGACCACGGTTTTCAGCGATGAAACGCACTACTTTCAGCACAATATGTTTCTCCTGTTTTTCGATAGTGCCTTCAACTTGAAAAATAAAAGGAGACCGATGCAATCCCTCAGAATCCATTCGATCTGATAGCCATGACAACTTTACAGCTTGAGGAAGCTTGCCATTTTTCAAACCATCATCAGAAAAAAGTAAATAAAAAATTAACCCTATGAAGGCAATCACAACCGGCACAATTAACGAAAGCATTTTCCAACGCGTCCATTGAAGAACTATCGTCCCAGCGCGCGAAAGACCAAACATCACATAAGCAAAGTGAATAAATAGTCCCCATTGAAAAATGGTCAAAACAGCTTTTGACCATATTGTTAAATCAGCTGTAAATGCCGCTATTGTGTAAAAAGAAAATTCATTTGTATTAGCAATTGAGATAAATTTGCTTTGTACAGAATCTGGTAGAAAAATCCAAAGAAATAGCGTCCAAATACCGATAACGATGTTGAGAACTGCCGCTGAATGAATTGAAAAACTAGTTAAAGCAAGTGTCGATGGGGACCTGTAGGTTAATTTTGACAACAGAAAAAAGTGGCATAAAAAAGTGAGGTCGTTATTACTATTAGCACCAACATTTTGGCCAAAGCAAAGATGCTCAACTGACCAACAATTAGAGTGCCCGATAAGCTCAATGGGAAAAGTGAAACCAAACTCAACAATACACTTTGCCAAAGACTTGAGTGCGTGGATTGCAAGGCAGCAGCAGCGTATCTGGTCGGGTTTAAAACGCATCCCACAACACTACGCAATGCGTATAGGGTTGCCAGTTTCATTTGGGCAGAAATAGTCGCAGTGCCATCGGAGTGCCCTACAGGCATGATTCCACTGAGTTTGTTAATTGAAGCGCCGACATCTGCACCAATATCATTGGCTAGCACGTCAAACTTGAAAAACTGCAGATTTGATAGCCAACTAAGCTGTGGCGGCAAATTTTTTAAGACTTCTGAAAGTTCTACGTTTATCGATATTGGAAGGATAGGTTTCCCAAGCTTTTTTGCAAGCGCTAGTTCTTCGGCCACATAATCAACAGCTAGCACTGACGAAGCCCGCTCTTTACTTGAAGCCCAACTCGGACCAATGACGCATAAAACTATTTCGGACATTGCGACACGTGACAATATCTGCGGTAGCCATGTGGCACCCGGCTGAAAACTCTCTCTATCCAACGTGACATTAGCTGACCCATAGAGGGCTACGAGCTTATCGTAAAGCGCTGCTACGCCTTTGTCATAATCTAGAGATCGATATGAAACAAAAATAGAACTCATAACCTGTTTACGAATTAGATCATTGATCTAAGAATTATTATTGCTTAGTGGTTTTCAATCGCTTTTCTTATTGCTGACCATCGAAGACCTTCATTGGCTTCGACTGATTCACCGTTAATTACTGATGCTACGGGCGCACCCCCCTTATGATGCACGCCAACTAGCTCCCACTGCGAGTTAAAAATTGGACTACCAGAACTACCACCTTCAGTTGGTGTCCGATACCATATGTGCGCATCGTTGTAGTTAACTAGCTCATTGTCTTGTAATGAAAATGAAAGCGTGCCCCCGCCGGGATGACCAATCACGTATATTCGAGATTCTGGAGTGTTGACTGGCATTGCACGGGCAATTGGATACTCCATCGTAATTTCTATTTCTTCTTCAAGGCCCAGCACCGTAGTATCCAACTCTGTTTTCTTTGACGACCATAGCACCTCCGTGAAACGTGACACCAAACCATGACGTCGCTCGAAAAATGCTTGCGCTTCTGTATGGCTAGTGGACTCATCAGAAGGATCATCGCTAACTACATGCGCATTCGTAACTAATACCGTGCGATCTTTCCAAGCAGGTGAAAGCCTTTCGCCTTTCATCAAAAAACCACTGCCAATTCCTCTAGTAGGGTCGCGACCAATACGTGCAATGTTCTCGCATCGAGACAAACCTTTTAGATACCAATCCAATGTGACTGTTGCAGCAGCACCATAAATTTTTTGATATTCGCCCGTGTTAACGCTAAGCTGTGATTCGATCTGCTTGCCGGACAGTTCTACCTCACCACCTTTTAAATGAAGTAGCTTTGAACTCAATAATTGAATAAGCGCTCTTCTAGCCACTGGCGCCCCACCTAGTTGCCACACTTCATTGAGTTGGCGAAGTGCACTGCCAACGGCAAATGCATCCGTTTCTTTATGTTCAACAAATCGAAGGTAATCTTTTCTAGCAGTGACAATATTTCCTGCAGCCAATGCCGCTTCCGCGCTGGTAGCTATATCCCAATGACTCGGTTTTTGCAGTTTTTTAACGGCATTGCGCACATCCCGCGCGATCAGTTTGATATCTATAGGCACTGGAAGCCGTACTTTGTCACGCACGGCAAGTTTGGCTAATGCCAAAACATTAGCGGCATGCCAATATTGCGATCTATCCCGGTCATAGACAGCCCAATAATTAGCAAATGCATTTTGCAAATCAGCAGATGCGTTCACATAGCGCTGTTTGTGTAGTCGCCCCAAGAGTCCTTGCGCCTCGTATGACTCGGGATGATCAGATGGCAAGGTGCTGATCAGTGAGTCCAGCCGATTTTTACTTGAACCAAAATCGCCAAGCTCTATCAGTGCCTGGGCATGCTGCCGCTGTACAGTCACATTTGACATGCCCGAACTAATGAACGCGTCACTAACATCACGCATCAGGTCAAAATAGCGATGTGATCGGAGCAGTTTTAGTAAATCAACTGCGTCAGTTTCTGTGAATTGAACACCGGCTTTTGTTAAGGCCGCTACTAGGTCTCTACATGCGCGAACTGCTTCGTCTTTTTTGTACGCGACAAGTGCTTTACGAATTCGATCTGCATAATCATGAAATTGTGGATTAGGCATGACTATGCTCTTCTAAATTCCCAATGCTTGACGTAAAGCGCTACGTAGCTGTTTCCCCTGAAAATACTTGCTAATACTGTGCCGCCATGCGCCCCAGTTCGATTCAGCAATATCACGAATCACTGGACTTCCGGCTCGTTGATAGTCGTTAGCAAGATTTGGATCAAGCCGCGCTACGACATCCAGTGGATCGTAAATATTGATCCAACCTTGCGTTAGTTTTTCGTACGGATACCCGTTTTCGCGCGTCCATACAGACGCAAAACCATCTTGTATCTCATCAATACCCAGCGGGCTACCTATGGTAAGTAGCCAATCTACGTTGGGGCAATCAGGTACACACTTCATACAGTCGTAGGCAATCATTGTGCCCATGCTGTGAGAGATCACCACAATAGGTTCATTGGGCTTTGCAGCTTTGATGTTCTTTAAAGTTGAGATAAATCGCTCTCGCAATTCGGCACGTACTTTGTACTTTTTTGCTTCCAAAGGACTGGATTCTTTGTCGAAAATGTACGCGTATGCTTCCTGTACAAACCGGGCCATAACCCGCTCTTTTAAGAAGCCTGGTAGAGGAATGCGCTCATACACATCAACCGCGTCTTTATCAGAATTTGCGACGTCGTTGGAAGCAGCGGTGTATGCAATATTGACATCATATTTTTTTGCAAGTCCATCCAGAAACTTTCGCTCTCCAGATGAAAGTTGGTCTTTTACCCGCACCTCAGAATCCGTGGCGCTTGCCTCTTGTTCTTTTGAAAGTGCTAGATCGTCTGTAGATTCATACTTTGCTATGTCAGGATCTGGTGAAGGGTAGAAAACGTCCGCCCAATAAACCATGGAGCAATCGATACCTGCAGCACCTAAATCGATGCCATTATCTCGACCTAGCGCTCTTTGCCAAATACGCAGCAACTCCGTCGCAGCGGGTTTATTACCTAGACCGTGAACAAATACTACGGAGGTCATAAATTAGGCCTTTCAAACGTAATCTCTAACCGCGTCAATTACGCTTTGACTATTCCAACCTACCATTACTTTTGCCGCATTTTGGACATTGGCTGGGATACGTTCTTGTCCCCAGGGTTTAACGCCAATGATGACTTTT
>JAYVHZ010000192.1:0-3280 GCA_043770645.1 Undibacterium sp.
TCGAAAGTTAAGTGCAAATATGTCCAGATATCCTGAATATTCGCTTTTCTACCATCGGGAAAGGCTAACTTTTTGTTGATCTCTTCTTCGAATTGAATAAACAAAGAATTAACGATATCTTCCTTGTTTCGAAAATGATAGTAGAGGTTGCCTGGAGAAATGCTCATTTCCTCGGCAATAATAGTAGTTGTAATATTTGGCTCACCAAAGTCGTTAAACAACTTTAGTGATAAATCTAAAATACGGTCTCGTGTTCGTCTTGGTGTTTTGTTTTGCATGTTGAATGCCTATTGATCTTGTCTAATCGCAAGTAGCGATCATTTGGCAATAGAATATCATTGAATCAAGCAATACCCCAAATTTACTGATGCAGAAAAGCAATTAAACAAAATCAAATTTGATCTTGTTTAATTCTTTTGTCTGATTTCGGAATTTCAACGAGACGAGTTTTCGCTAATCTGTCGTGCAGAAATTGACCATCTTTGGTGAAAAAAACGGTTGCTGCCCAACCGCAAAATCCGACTGCGATAGGAATTGCTATTTGGCCGTTTTTGAAATTGAATTGGTAGGCGACGATAAATCCGGGCAAGAACCACATCCACGCAAGACAATAACGCACGATTGCTTTTGTTAGTGGCACTGAACTATAGTCATCGTTGACTAATTTGATTTGCCAAGTTTGCATAGCTAAGGTTTGCCCGCCGCGACGCCAAAAGAACACGAAGTAAGTGCCAATCACAAAAAATAGAAATATTTCCCTGGCAAGGCGCAATGTCATCGCACTTTTGCTTTGCGTGGAGACATCAAATATAAGGCTGGCAAAAAAGATGACACCGAAAACCAAAGCCGCTTCGTAAATCATCATGCATACGAGGCGGCGCTTTAGGCTGGGAGTGGGATAGGGTGTAGCGGGATTTAATTGAGTCACTTGCGAAATAATTTTTTGGGTGTTTAGTTGATGATTATTTGTTACCTAATACTGGCTTGAGAAGCACTTGAGCTCGCAGGGTTGGTTGGTGCCGGCCCTTTTTTTAGTGGAGCTAACACTGGTGTTGTTCGTTTTGATTCTGGTTGTATTGTCGTAATGGATTTTTTTACCTTCGCTTGATTCGCGAATTTCATTTTGTCTTCATCACTCAACTGCTGATATTGCTGCCATTGAATAGACTTTTGTTCTGGAGATTTTTTTGCCGTGTTAGCAAAATTCTCGCGAACCGACATACGTTGTTCTGGCGTCATTTTTACCCAAGTTTTGATGCGTTCTTGCACACGCTGTTGCTCTTCCGGTTTCATGTTGCTGTATTTGTGAGAAACGCCTAACCATTTCTTTTGTCTGGTTGCGTCCATCTTGTCCCACTCGTTGGCTAGTGGCGCTAATGCTTTTTTTTCTTCGAGACTAAGGTTTTTCCAACTTGTTTTATTTGCGCTCGTAGCAGGTGCGGTGACGATTGGCGTGTTTGAATTACGTTGTTGTGTCGAATCGGCTTGATTTATCGTGGTTAGTGTATTGGGATTACTTGGATCAATGGACGGTATCGCTGTAGCAGTCTTGCCTTGTAACGCTAGCTCATGCGCAAAAATACTGCTGGTCACAATCATCGCCAGTATGACAAAAATCATGTGAAGCTGTGGTAGTAACGATAAATTCGTAATGCGCACTCTTATTCCTCTGTTTTTGCTGGTGGTGTTTCTTTATTTAAGTAGGCATTAAAGCCACCGTCTAAATAAGCATCCGGTGGTAATTCGTCAACTAAAACGGCGGCATCAATCTCCGCCAAATCATTAATTTGCTGCTCTTGTTCGTACTCGTAAATACTATATAAGCCAAGCATTAATACTAAAAGAGGTAGAGCGACCCACATCTTCTTCACCCAAGTCTTTTGTGACATTGATGTGCCATTATTGCCAGCCAACACACCACCAAAAGCCAGTGCTCGGCTTGGTTCTGATTGTTTTTGACGGGACAAAGCCAATTCACGTGCGCTTGCTAAACGTTCCAATGTCGATTCTGGAAGTTTTTCGCTTGATTCCGTCATCGCACGGCGCACTTTATAGGCGAAGTCGATTTCTTCTTTGTCTTTTGCGTATGTCATAAATGTATCCCAATAGCTTTAAGTGATGCTGCCAGTGCGTGAGTTGCTCTTGAACAGTGAGTTTTAACACTTCCCTCTGAGCAACCCATTGCGGTTGCTGTCTCTGCAACATCCATGTCTTCCCAGTAACGCATAAGGAAGGCTTCTCGTTGACGCGTTGGAAGTTTTTTTATATGGTCATCAATAATATTTAATACTTGTTCTCTTTCTAATTTTTGCTCTGTCGATTCTGCCGCTTCACTACCTTCTTCGGATGAATGAATTTCTAATAAATCAAAATTATCATCGTCTTGGTTATTTGAGGTGATATTGGAAAATAAACTTACCCAATTATTGCGAACTTTTTCTCTTCGAAAAAAATCTAAAATAGTATTTTGTAAAATTCGCTGAAAAAGCATTGGCAATTCATTGGCAGGCTTGTCTCCGTATTTCTCTGATAGCTTAATCATTGCGTCTTGCACAATGTCTAGTGCCGATTCATCGTTACGCACCATGTAGACAGCGTGTTTATATGCTCGACGTTCGACGCCTTCGAGAAAGTTGGAGAGTTCTTTGCTAGTTGCCATTCAGAGGGTAGTGCCTTCGAAATCGTAAAATTTCTAAAATATTAGATACAGCAGAGTGCAAGTGTAAATTGCTCAACGATGAACGCTTGAGTTTGGTTTACTTGTCGGACTCATTTTCGGTGCGCGGGTTTCTTTGCGAGCGTGCTCAAAGTGCGCACATGCTAGCAAAAAAGTGTAGTGGTGTCCTCCTATTTCATGAAAATCTTTGATCGAAGGCTTGATAAATGCCTGAATTTAAGGATTCATCTCAAATTTCTTGTAATTGCGATCTAAATACGCTTGACCAAATTGTTGCATCGCAGTAGTGTAGAGCCTCGCTCCAAAATCTCGGAGTACCAACACTTGTTTGATCTGGCCCACAATGCCTCTGTCAGCAAGTCACTATCAGTAAATTGTTAGTAGCAGTTTGTTCTAACCCATGCCACAAGCGTGAGAAATTCGTTATTTCTTAGCCTTACCCTGATCGCACGAGTCGCCATTAAGCTTTGCCTGGAATATTGTCCAACGGATAGTAGAAGGGGAAAGTGACCGCACAAAAAGGAACGTCAGTTGACCGCTATTGAAATTTGAATTTCGTTAGGAAAGAACATCCGATCAATCTCCAATGGACCTTGAAAGGAA
>JAYVHZ010000193.1:0-7809 GCA_043770645.1 Undibacterium sp.
ATACTGTCATACAGACGCCAATCGGTAACAGGCGCGCCAACGAAACCGACTTTCCATGCTTTGCTGTGTGTCATTCCATAGGCGGTGAAATAGCCGCCATAGCTCCAGCCATTCAAGGCGATTCTATCCATATCCGCGAAGCCTTGTTGGCGTAGCCATTCCAGACCATCTAACTGATCTTGTAATTCCAATTGACCAAGTTTCTTATGGATAGGCCAAGCACTGGAAACCCCTTTGTTACTCGCACTTTGGTTGTCCATGATCCAGACGACATAGCCTTGTTGCGCCAAGAAGTGATAATACAAATTCGCACTCCATTGATCGCGCACTTGCGGTGCCATTGGGCCTGCATATAGATGTTGATAGACTGGGTATTTTTTTGTTGCATCAAAATTTGGCGGCAAGAACAATAAGCTTTCCATCATGAAGCCATTGCGAGACTTAATCTGTTGATGTTTTACGGTCGCCAATTGCAAGTCTTTTACTTTGGCTGGTACGCCTGCATCATCGACTAGTTTTACTTGGACACCTGCATCAGTGAATAAAGCTTGCTTTGGCGTTTGTGCCATGCTGCTCCAGCTATCGATAAAGTGCGTAAAGGTTTTATTCCAACGCACCATGTGCGAACCTTTTTCTTCTGTCAGACGTTTGAAGTTGCTACCATCGAGATTGACACTGTACGCATCATTGCCAATAGGATTGCGTTCGTTTGCAGCGAACAGGACGCGCGATTTCGCTTCATCTACGCCGTGAACTGTACGCACATCCCAATCACCTTGGGTTAAGGCTTTGACTAATTGGAAGTTTTTATCGTAGTGATACAAATGACGATGACCAGTACGATCTGATTGCCAGATGAAGCTACCGTCTTTTAAGAAGTGCGGTAGTGGTAAGCGTTCTGTCCATGCTGGGCTGGTTTCTTTGACCACGACTTGGCTATTGAGTTTGGCATCGTAAATGCGTAAGTCCAGCCAAGTCTGCACACGATCCTGCCAAGCTGCCATCAGTTTGCCATCAGGCGTCCAGTCAACTTGAACGATCAAAGTTTCTTTGCCTGCATAGGGATCTTGGGTCCAACTGATTTTGCCTTTTAAGTCGACAACGCCAAGTTTAGCAATCGGATTGAAATCGCCAGCTTTTGGATAGCGAGTGCGATCTGTTTTGACTGGTTGGACGTGATCACCGCTCAAGGTATAAACCGGCACTTTAGTTTCATCAAAACTCAAGAATGCCAGTTTTTTGGAGTCTGGCGCCCAGCGGAAGGCGCGGAAATCACCGCGGCCATAGACCTCTTCTTGATATACCCAGTCTAAGCGACCATTAAATACGGTTTCGCTGCCACCCGTTGTTAAACGAGTTTCTTTGGCTGTAGCGACATCGGTCGCGTACATGTCATTGCCCTTTAAGTAGGCAACGGTTTTTGCATCTGGTGATAGTAAAGCTTCGTCTTCCTTCACCTCTGGTGTGTTGGTCAATGCTCGCGCTTTGCTAGCATTGAGATCCAACAACCAGATATCATTTTTGTGCGTGAAAATATAGCTCTTGGTTTCAGGCTTAATTCTGGCGCTTAATTGATCAGCGAGTTTGTTGATTTCTTTGTCGTCGATCTTCGCCGCTTTTAAAATGCTCAGGACGTTGCCGTCGGCTGGTAATGCTGTTTTCTCCCAAGTGCTCGGATTGACGACGAATAATTCTGCCGCACCTTTATTGACTTTGGATTCGATTAATCGGTTTTGATTATCCCAAGACAAGCGTGTTAACGGTGCCGCACTAAAATTAACTCGTTGTTCAGGGTGGTATAGCATTTCTAAACTTAATTTACCATCGCCAGCATACGCAAGGCCAGTAGCAGAAAAACTGGCTGCTAAGGATATTGCGATGGCGCTCAAGGGAATAGTGCGTTTCATTGATGATCCTCCAAATGTTTTTTCTTGATAATTGGATACAGCAAAATAATATTTTTAAAGGTCAAATAGCTGACGTTTTCAGACTAAGGAATCTGTTTTTAGTTCAATTTTTTCAAAGACTTAATGACGATAGGAAGTATTTTTTCCTGCAAGGCGACTTGTTTGCTTTCTTGTAAATTTAGATACATCGCAGAGAAAAAAGCGTTGAGATTATGCTTGCGAGCTAGACTCGCTAGGGTGGTCTTTTTCAAATCTAAGTTAGTGGCGAGTAGACTAGAAAACCAGGCCTCCCATTCTTCATTTGTTAAGGCCGAACGTAAGCCTAAATAAAACACGGGCGTCATCAAACGTTCAGTTTCGCCATATTGATAAAAGTGTTGATCATTGCGGATTTGATGTGCGAGCGCCGCTAGCATGATCTCATGCTGATTCTTTTTTAGAGCTGGATTGAGTGACAGTTGCATCATCCAATCGGCAGCATGAGCGACACCATGGCGCCAGCCAGCTTTTTCATCGTAGCCACGGAAGTCGCTGATGTGACGAAGATAATGTGCTGCGGTATCGACCATGTCTTGGCGCTGATCGTCAGTCATGAACGCTTTACGTCGATCTACTCGGGCGACTTCAGCCAGCACTAAAGCCGCAAACGGCTGTGTAAAACCCTCATCGTTCGTAGCTGGTTTAGTCTGAATTTGTTTAATTAATTGTTGACGAATTTGTTGAACCGTTTCGGTGCTGAGCAGCTCGCCGCGCATCCAAAACGACAAGGCTTCAAAAGCAATTGCATCCCGCAACTGCGGGTCGGGATGGCCTAAACATTCGAGCATCGCCAGTGCGGTTTGTTGACGTTGTGCTGAATCTCCGATCTGCCATTGTGATGCCTTGAGTTGCAAGAGATTTTCAGGTGTTTTTCCTGTGGGCGGACAAGCTGCAAAACTGGTTGTGCTACTGATGGCAATCAAACAGAACAATAAAATTGAAATCGAAGTTTTGTAGGTTGTTCTCATGTTACTCACCTTTTTTAGATGGTCTTAAACATACTTAATGAATAAACTGTTCGATCGCTTGCATGGTTCTGGCAGTCGCACCCTGATGCTGCAAGAAAAAAGCATGTGCTTGCGATCCCATTTGTGTACGCATGCTGACATCATCAAGTAAGACTTGCGCGCATCGCATCACATCTTCCGCATCGCTTGCGCGTTGTGCACAGTTGGCGGCAATCGCTTGTTCCGTGATTTCAGAAAAATTAAAGGTATGTGGTCCTGTTAATACTGGGCGACTCATCGCAAACGCCTCAATCAAATTGTGACCACCTAAAGGCACTAGGCTGCCGCCAACAAAAGCAAGATCGCAGGCAGCATAGTACATGTACATTTCGCCCATACTATCGCCCAAAAATACTTGTGTATCAGCGGCTATCGGTAATTCATCTTGATCGAGATCCAAAGTCGAACGGCGTACAAAACGCAATTGATGTTGACTCAAGAGCGCGGCGACTTGATCGAAACGCTGGGGATGGCGAGGTGTGATAATTAGTAAGGCGCGCGGTAATTGCAAGCGCATGAAAGCCTCGATAATCAAAGGCTCTTCGCCTTCTCGTGTACTGGCGCAGATAAACACTGGGCGTTGCCCAAAATAAGACCGTAATTTAGCACCGCGTTCGGCCATCAAGGGTGGTGGCGTGACATCAAATTTCATATTGCCAGTGATGCATAGGTCACGCACACCTAATGCACGCAGGCGATCCGCATCTGGTCCGGATTGCGCAGCAACACAATCAATTGCCTGCGCGGCGGGCAACATCAAACGCGATAAACGCTGTGCTTTTTTTAAGGATCGTTCGGACAGACGTGCATTGACTAAGGTGACAGGAATTTTTGCTGCTTTACATTGGGCGATCAGATTTGGCCAAACTTCTGTTTCGATCAATACGCATATCGTCGGCTTAAAGTGACGTAAAAAGCGCCGTATCATCCAATTGATGTCGTAGGGAACAAAGGCTTGGGTTAAACGATCTGCGACATTGGCGAACAGTGTCTGTCCGGTGCTGCGCCCAATCGGCGTCATGTGAGTCAGCAAAATTTGATGCTGAGGATAGGCTTGTAACAATGCCCTGACGATAGGTTCAGCGGCACGGGTTTCACCAGCAGAAACCGCATGTACCCAAATAAATTGCCGCTGCCCCATGGATGCTGTGGTGGAACGGAGAGTGGATGGATACCATCCAAGTCGTTCACTGATGTGCTGACGATAGCCGGGCTCTTGTTTGCCGCGCAGCCACAGACGCAAAATGACGAAGGGCAGGGCTAGGGACCAAGCTAGTGAATATAAAAATCGCATTAAGGCTAGAAGTGCAGTGCTGAGAATAGCCTGCTGAATTGTTAATTAGGTGCTGAATATACCTCAAAAAGCGTAGATTGTAGGCAATGCGATCGCGATTATTCCCAGACTTTTAGTAAGTGCAGTAGGTTTTGAATGGATTACTGCCGCGTATGCTTCTTAAAAAACAACCAGATGATTTCATTGAGATTGATATCGTTAGAAGTTTTTCCGATTGGTAAGCCGATATTGAAAGGATCTGCACCCGCCCAAGTATGGCCGCCATTGTGAATGCTCACTAAGCTCGCTTGAAATTGTCCGCTGTTGTTCTCGATTAACTCTACATGAGTGCCATCGTCAGGATCACGATTGAAGTTTTGCTTAGTTTCCATCGCAGTGTTTCTTGTTTTTCCAGTATTTTGTTGTATCCAATATTCATAACCTGCAATCGCAGATAAGTAGCCATCTGGCTTACCCTCATACGCTACCACTTGATCTGCAGTACCCATGGCGATCATCACACCAACAGGTTTTTTCTCGGCACGTGGAACTTGGTTCTTTTCAACGGGTACCGGCAAGCTTGCGCCAACCGACGCGATAGCAGCGATGCGATGTGAAAGCTCCGCCGCGAGTCTATGTGCGAAGAAGCCACCACGTGACAGACCCGTTGCATAAATCCTAGAACTATCAATGCGTAGATTCTTTTCCAGTTGGTTGAGTAAACTATCCGTGAAACCAACATCGTCGGTGCCGTCTTGATAAGAGGTGCCAAAGCCCACATTCCAATCTTGTTTGCCGACGTTACCAAGACCTTGCGGATAAACCACGATGAAATCAAATTGATCGGCGGTTTTGTTCATTTGCGTGTACAACATTTGTTCGCGCGCTGTCATACCACCGCCATGAAAATTCAATACCAAGGGATATTTTTTATCAGGATTACTGGCATAGGATTTGGGTGTGTAGACGATGTAACGGCGTTTTTCTTCTTTGTGTGTCAGTCCTCGTTCTTGCGCATGAACGTTTTCGGAATACAAAGATGCTGTTGCCAGTAAGCTTAAAGACAAAGCAGCGCTCAAAAATAGCTGAAGTGATTTCATACATTTCCTTTACTAAGATTAAATAGCCAACGCTACGAAAAGTGAGCTTAGTCTAAGGAAATGAGGGTGAAATTTTGGTGAAATTATTGCCTTATTTATCCCTTGGGTTGAGTTTGATGCGAACTTCAAAATACGTGGCGTTATCTTGAAATTCGATTTGCCAATCGAGCGCTTGAACAATACGTGTGGTTAGATTCTTACCGTGAGTAAAACCGCTTGTGTGTGATAAGGTTTTCGCTGCGATTGAATTGCCGATGACGATAGCTTCCGTGTCGATCTTGATTTTGATGAGAACTTGATCGCCACCGTGAAATAAGGCGTTGTTCAACAGATTATTGAACAATAATGTCAGCAGATGTGGGTTCGCTATCGCGACCGGTTTCTTGTCAAATTCTGCTTCATCGAAGTTGAGCGTGAAGTGGTGTTGATGCGTTTGTGCAGTCTTTTCTAAATTTAAAATCGCGTGTTCCAGATGCGCTACTAAATCAGTTTCTTGTAGTGCTAAATTCTCTGCGCGAGCGAGTGCCAATAGTATCTCCAAAGTCTGATCGATCTCTGTCATTGACGATGTTAAGAGTTGGTGATCTTCATGAGCCAAATGAGCGTTAGTATTTCGATGTAACAGGTTTTTAATGATGGTCACCGGCGTTCTCAGTTCATGGCTGATGTCACGCGTAAACAAAGTTTCGCGTTTCAATGCTTCTCGTAGTGACTGCAAACTATGCGCTAATGTTTTGGCTAGATATCCGATTTCATCGGGGCGCTCTGATGCTGAAAAATTCGGTGGATCTTGATCCTTAGCTCCCAATCTGATTTCTTCATTCAATTGCAACAGCGGTGCGGCAATATGTCGCGCTAAACGATAGGCCAGCAGCAAAGCACCGCCGGTCATGAGCAGTGCGACGACCAACATAAAGTCAGCCAAACTCTTGGATAAATTATTGACGACTAAAAATGGACTCACTTCGGCGACCAGATACGCGCCTTGCGGATCATCGCTAAGGCGTATTACGTGGTAGTGCGTCCCTAGCGTGGTAAAGACTTCTGTTCGTGCATCCTTGCGCTGATTTGCCGCTTGCACTTTGGTTTTGAGCGACTCCGCTAGTTGCGCGAAGGAGGGTATCAACTGCATATAGGCTGCACGCGGTTGTTGCCATGTCGCGGTTTTTGTATACTGATCTTGTAAGCTTTTGGCTTCGTAGCTCAAGATTCTTTCGAGTACAGCATCTTCAGTGACATAGGCCACTAAGACTGCTACGCCGGTATAGCTGACGCACAAAAATAGCGTGAAGCCGGCGATCGCTACAAACAGCTGTCGCTTAATACTGGTTTTAAGGCTAGCGAACATCGTCGTGTATCACCAATTGATAACCAAGATTATGGATAGTGCGCACCAGCTCTTGTCCGCTCACATTTTCTAGCTGTTTGCGTAAGCTATAAATATGCGATTTCAATGCATCGCTCTGCGGTGGCGAGTCACCCCAAATCTCGTGCAAAATCTGCGAGCGACTCACTGCGTTAGGAAAATGTTGTGCCAAAACGAATAGGATTTTGAATCCGACTTGCGTCAAGGGCATGTTCTGCTCCCCATATTCGGCACGCATGTCTCTGACAAATAAACGTAGAGCGCCAATCTGGATTTCCTGCTTGACATGTAATTGCTGACGACGGCTTAAAGCTTGGCAACGTAAGGCGACTTCACGAAAATCAAAAGGCTTGGTCAAATAATCGTCCGCACCTTTTGCGAACCCACGCGCTTTATCTTCAAATGCGTCGCGTGCGGTTAACATCAGTATCGGCACATTACTCGGCGCGTGCGCCTTGATTTGTTGGCAGACCTGAAAACCGTCGATGTCAGGTAAATTTAAATCGAGTAGTACCACGTCGAAGTGCTCATTGCTGGCAAGCTGTATCGCGAGTTTGCCTTCGCTGGCAAAGTCAACTTGCCAATCAAGCCCGGATAAAAAATCGCCAAGCTGTTTGGCAATATGTGGATTATCTTCAACAATTAAAAGTTTGAGCGGTTTCAAAATCGAGGAACGGTGCTGGTGAGGTTTTTTATTGTAATTCAAATGGCTATACCCGTTTCTGAATTTTTGTTCATGACGTGCCTAGTACCGTTGATGCTGCTTTTTTTGCGCTTTATCGGAATACCCTCAAAAGCCAGCTTTGATGCAGTTAAGATACGTTTGTGTAATCGAATACTTCACAATGTCGTCGCTCTACTTATCTATAATCGAATGATCTCTTGAAGGGAAACACCATGTCCAGACTTAATGCCATCGCTCTCACACCTATCGCACTCGCCACTTTTTTACTTCTGCAAGCGCCGGTTTCTTACGCACAAGATTCTGCGAAAATGAAGCCGTCCGCGGTCGGTACGGCGACCATCACGCAGCAACTTGATCAGATCGGCCATGCTTACTACAAGGTAGACCAACCCGGTGCAACTGTGGTCGTGATAAAAGATGGCAAGGTTTTGC
>JAYVHZ010000194.1:0-1843 GCA_043770645.1 Undibacterium sp.
ATCGGTGGCTAATTCAATTAATGATGCGCGAACCAAACCAAGTAATCGACATGATCCCCATTGAGCAAATAACAGGTCTGGTACTGGCCGGTGGACGGGGTATGCGCATGGGGCAAGTCAATAAAGGTTTGCAGCTTTTTAAGAATGAAGCGATGGTCGCCCATGTAATACGCCGGCTCAAACCGCAAGTCGCTCATCTTTTAATTAATGTGAATCAAGATCTAGATCAGTATGCGCAATTTTCGGATAAATTAATCACCGACCTCATTCTGGACTACGCGGGACCGCTGGCTGGCTTGCATGCAGGCTTATCACAATGTACGACGCCTTTTTTAGCGACTGTGCCATGCGATTCGCCATTCATACCGAGCAATTTGGTAGAAAAGCTGGCAGTAGGATTAAACCGAGAGCAAGCACAAATCGCCATTGTCGTCACGCCAGATAATGAGAGAAGCAACATAGAAGAAAGCAAACGTTGGCAACAACAACCCGTGTTCTGTTTACTTAGGACTGACTTAACATTAGATCTCGAAAATTTTTTGAAAAATGGCGGACGCAAAGTCAGTGATTGGTACCGGGATTTAAAGATGGTCGAAGTAGCATTTGAAAATAGCACGGATTTTCGCAATATCAATACAAAAGAAGAACTCGCTCAATTTGCGGCCAACTCAGACTTAGGCAACGCTCCTGATCACCACTGACTATGCAGCACACCCAGTCAACTTTTTCATCAACGCAGCAAAGAATTTGCCTTTATGAACCAGATACCTTCCAAAAAAAGCAACACTCTTGAACCACAGAATGGTGGCCAGTTCTTGTCAGTCGCCCAGGCACAAAATTGGATACAAGCGCATATCAGCGTGATTTCTGAGTCCGAGAATGTCGACTTGAAGTCAGCCTTAGGCAGAGTCTTATCTCAAGACGTGTTATCTCCGATCGACGTTCCTTCACACAATAATTCCGCAATGGATGGGTATGCCTTTGATGGCGCACAGCTAAGCAAAGATCACACACTAGATTTAAGGATTGCAGGCAACGCTTTTGCAGGACATCCCTACACTGCACCAGTACTTCCTAGCACTTGCATCAGGATCATGACTGGTGCGATGATGCCCGATTCCTGCGATACCGTGGTACCACAAGAATTAATCACCCACACCACCAGTTCCACTGGGACCACCATTACCATTCCTGCCAATCAGCTACAACAAGGTGACAATTGTCGACTGCGTGGTGAGGATTTACAAAACGGCAGATGCGCCATTGCGCGGGGCAAAAGAATTGGTCCCGCGGAACTCGGATTACTGGCATCCTTAGGCATAGCGCAAGTGAGCGTACAGCGGCGTTTGAAAGTCGCCTATTTTTCAACTGGAGACGAAGTACGTTCGCTTGGTCAAACGCTCGATGCGGGATGCATCTACGACAGCAATCGCTATACCGTGTTTGGTATGCTGTCGCGACTCGATTGTGAGCTTATTGATCTGGGCATAATCAAAGATCATCCTGAGGCTTTAGAACTGACGTTGCGAGCAGCGTGTGAGCAAGCTGACGCCATTATCACCTCAGGTGGGGTTTCAGTCGGCGAAGCTGACTACACAAAACAAGTGATGGCGACATTGGGTCAAGTTGATTTTTGGACGATTGCGATGCGACCAGGGCGTCCTTTGGCTTTTGGTAAAATTCATTCAATCGATCAATCTGCCTATCTGTTTGGCTTGCCGGGTAATCCCGTAGCAGTCATGGTCAGCTTTTATTTTTTCGTCAAACAGGCGCTAGAACAATTAATCGGTGCCGAAAAAAATCCCCCTTTGCTAATTCCTGCGATCTCGCGTGATGCGATACG